>JAPLKN010000033.1 GCA_026388075.1 Elusimicrobiota bacterium | reverse complement strand
CAAAGAGCAAAAACAAAGAAAAATCTTAGCGGCGAGATTAGAGGTTTCCTATTTCTTCTGTTCGCATTTGTAATAGGATATTTTATAATTATTCCCGAGCAGTCGGGAGTTTTAGGCAAAGGCTTATCAAAATTTTCCTTCCTTGTTTTCGGACACGCCTCATATATTATTCCGTTAGTTCTTGCGTGGCTCGGCATAGTATACTTGAGCCTTTCATACAAGCATAGACTGCGTTTAGATACAGTCTTTTCATTGCTTCTCCTTTGTTCCGCTTCAGCCTTTTTTTCATTATCCGGCATTGCTTTATACGGCGTTGATTACGGCGGCATGCTTGGCACAAAACTGAATCCTTTATTTTTCAGGCTTTTTGGGAAAGTAATTTCTCTTTTAGTCACATTTCTCTTATCCTTTTATTTTATCACCAGGCTTTTAAGAATTTCAGTTAAAGTTTTGACGATGTCTTTATGGCAAAGGCTTATGCAGGATTTCAAGGAATGGCAGGAGGCAAGAAATGAAGCAAGAAAAACTATTCCGGTAAGAAGGAATACCCAGCAGCCGGCAGTTAAGCCTCAGCCAAGATTTGAGGAACCCAAAGCGGTTCCTATAAAGCCTGTTGAACCTAAAATTATCGTTAAAGAAAATGCCGCGCCTCCGATCAAAAAAACTCAAAGCTCAGAAAATAAAAAAGAATTAAAAATCCTTCCTAACAAAAATGTTTCTTATAAAGGCTATACTTTGCCTGATTTGTCGCTTCTTTCCGACGAAAAAGGGCACGGAATAACTACATCTGAAGGAGAACACCGGCAAAAAGCGGTTCTTTTAATGAAAACGCTGAAGGATTTTGACATAGAAGCAAGTGTTGAAATGATTATTAGCGGCCCTGTTGTGACAAGGTATGAGTTGAGTCTTGCGCCCGGAATAAAAGTTCAGGAAGTAATCTCTTTATCGGAAAATATCGGGCTGGCTATGAAATCGCCTTCTATCAGGATCATTTCGGTTCCTGAAAAATCAATGGTGGGAGTTGAAGTGCCTAATGCAAAACCTGCTGTGGTGGGACTTAAGGGCGTCCTTTCTGGCGAAGATTTTCAGAATTCAAAATCGCTTCTTACGCTAGCTTTAGGCAAGATGACTGACGGTACGCCCTACATTTCAGATCTTTCTTCAATGCCTCATCTTATGATTGCGGGCGCAACCGGCTCGGGCAAAAGCGTCGGGATACACAGCATAATTCTTTCAATTCTTTATAAAGCTTGTCCTGATGAAGTTAAATTCATGATAATTGATCCCAAAAGGGTAGAAATGCCTCTTTACAGGAAACTTCCTCATCTTTACGACCCGAGTGTTCCTGCGGAAAAGGCAGACATTATAACCACTCCCAAAAATGCTTCTCAATCGCTAAAAAAACTCGTACAGGTAATGGAAATGAGATATGAAAAATACGCAAAAGAAATTGTACGAAACATTGAAGGTTATAATGAAAAAATGGCGGAAAAAAACCTGCCAAAAGATTTTTATATTATCGTAATTATAGATGAACTTGCCGACCTTATGGTTGCAGCTTCCAAAGAAATTGAGGATAATGTTCAGCGTCTTGCCCAGATGGCAAGAGCTGTTGGCATTCATCTTATATTGGCAACGCAAAGACCGTCCGTAAACGTTATTACGGGCGTGATCAAAGCAAATTTTCCTGCCCGTATAGCGTTTCAAACAACTTCTAAGGTGGATTCAAGGGTTATTCTTGATACGATTGGAGCTGACAGCCTTTTAGGCAGGGGAGACTTGCTTTTTATGCCTCCCGGCGATTCCCGTCTAATAAGGCTTCAGGGATCTTTTGTTTCGGTTAAAGAAGCGGAAAGAGTTGTTGATTTTATTTACCAACAGAACTTTCCGAAGCAATACGAAGATTTTTTCTCTCATTCTTCCAGCGCGCCGGGCCTTCATCAAGAAAATGAAAAGGAACTAAAAGAACTATCCCTAGCCCTCCAGCTGGTTAAAGAAAGAAAAAGAGTTTCTCAGGATCTGCTTAAGGCGCATTTCGGCTCATCCGCCAGGGCCACGAACATTTTAAGCCTTATGGAGATAAAAGGATTTATCGGAAAACCTGAAGGGACAAACCGCTGGACAATATTTTTTGACAAAATCGATGAATATCTTGATGCTACGATACATTCCGTAAATAATGAACAAATCAATTAATTCTTTTCTGAAATATTTAAGCCTAATTTTAACCCCAGTTTTTTTATTTGCTTACAGTTCGGTTGCCCAGGATTTAAATATCAAAGAAGTTATGCAAAAAATGGAAACAGCTGACGATGCTTTGCATAGCCTGAGATTTAATTTTAAACAAAAGATTGTTTTCCTGCTGACTAACGAGTCTCAAACAAAAAACGGAGAAGCAGTTTTTTCAAAACCGGATAAAATCCGTATAAGGCAGATAAGTCCTGAAGAACAAGTTATTACCGGTAACGGGAAAAAAGTCTGGATATATACTCCGCTTTACAAGCAAGTCGCGGTAGATAAATGGAAAAAGTGGTTAAAAAACGACAATCTTGCGTATACTTTTTTCGGGTACTTGAAAAGTTTTAAAGAATTTGAACAACAATATTTTTTTGAGCTTCAGGGAAAAGAATTAAATAAAATAATAATATTTTTGTCTCCGAAAAAAGATAATTTGCCAAAAATGAAGTTCTGGATTGATGATGAGACTTTTATGCCTGTCAGAAGCGTTATTTACCTTGGAAATGTTGAAATACAGACCGATATGGAAAAAATTGAGAAAAATCCTACTTTAGCCAAGGATGAGTTTAAATTTAAAGTTCCTCCAAAGACAAATATAATAGAGTTTGATTAGTTTTTAATAAAATATTATGAAAGAAATCGGCGATATATTGAAACGAAAAAGAGAAGAAAAAAAATATTCTCTAAGTTATGTTAATGCTCAAACGCACATTCCATTAAATTATATTTCTGCTATGGAAGAAGGAAGTTTTGAGGTTTTTCCTGCGGAAGTTTATTTTTTGGGTTCTTTAAGGCGTTACGCAAAGTTCCTTGAATTAAACGACGAAGAACATTTTACGGTGTTTTATTGAGTACAATTTTAATATTTTTTATCGGAATTTTTATTTGGATTAGCCAGGAAATTTCAGTCCCTTCCATTAAATCCAGATTCTTATTACTATTTGATGCCGGAAAAACTAAAATATCTGTTACTAAACCCGATTCCGTAAAAGAAGCCGTTGAAAAAAGCGATATTTTAACTCTTCGCATTCAAAGCATTCACGATACATGGATTAAGGTTACTACGGACGAAAAAATGGTTTATGAAGGAACTTTGCTTAAAGGAACCGAACAGGAATGGAAAGGAAAAGAAAAATTTTATTTGAGCATAGGATATGTCCCGGGTATTAAGGCAAGTTTAAACGGGAATCCTATTGACATTTCAGTGGGAGCAAAAAAGGATATAAATGCTCTTGAAATTACAAAAGACAGTTTAAATAGTCTGAAATTTTCGGAAACAAACCGATAATGAAGCTCCCCGCCTTCATCCCCCCTGCTTCGTTTAGCGAAGCAAAACGAGGGGGGTATTTGGCGAAGGAGAATAAATTCTTCAATAAATGTCTAAAATATGCATTGTTACTTTAGGCTGCCCGAAAAATGTTGTTGAAAGTGAATATATCGCAGGAATGTTAAGCGCTAAAGGATATATTTTAACAACCGATATAAATTCCTGCGATTACGCCCTGGTTCACACCTGCTCTTTTATTCAAGACGCTAAAGAGGAATCAACAGGATTCATAAATGCTCTTTTAAAACTAAAAAAACTGGGAAAAATTGAAAAACTTTTTGTTTCCGGATGTTTGGTTCAATCTGAAAGAAAAAAGATTCAAAAAGATTTTAAAGAAGTTGACGGTTTTATTGGAACGGGAGAGCTGGAAAAAATTCCCGACATAATTTCCCGCGGGGAAGGTTTTTTATGCAAAAACCCCGGCGGTCTTTTAGAATCCAAATATCCGAGGTTGCTTTCCACTGAAAACGCAAGCGCATATTTAAGGGTATCGGAAGGATGTAATCATAAGTGCAGTTTTTGTTATATACCAAAAATACGCGGGAATTACGTCAGCAGAAAAATTGAACATATAGTTGAGGAAGCAAAAAGTTTAAGCGAACTGGGCATAAAAGAAGCGGTTTTGATTGCGCAGGACGTTACTTCTTACGGGCTTGACTTGTACGGATATTATGCCCTTCCTAAACTGATTGAAAAAATTTCTGAAATTTCAAAGATAAAATGGATTAGAATTCTTTACGGGTATCCGGCTTCTATCACTAATAAGCTGCTGGATGGTTTTAAAAGATCTAAAAAACTTTGCAAGTATATTGATGTCCCGCTTCAACACGTAAACGAGAGAATTTTAAAAATAATGGGAAGGCCAAAAGGGGCCAAAAGAACAGTTCAAATGATAAAAGATGCTGTTCCCGAAATAGCCATACGCACCAGCATCATTACAGGTTTTCCGGGGGAAACAAAAAAAGAGTTTCAGGAACTCAAAAATTTCATAAGCGAGGGATGGTTTGACCATCTAGGAGTTTTTGAGTACTCGGATAATCAAAAGACAAAGTCTTATTGCTTCAAAAAAAGAATAAACAATATTGAAAAAGCTTCAAGAAAAAATGAATTGATGAAAGCGCAGAAAAAAGTAGTATTGAAGAAAAATATTTCAAGGATTGGAACCATTGAAGAAGTTTTAGTTGAAGAAAAAATATCAGGAAATGTTTTTTCGGGCAGAACTTATTTTCAGGCTCCCGAAGTGGACAATAAGATAATTTTTAATGGAAAAGCAGATATTGGTTCTTTTGTAAATGTTAAAATAACCGGCCAAAAAGGGTATGATTTAATAGGGAAACAAGTTTTATCAAAGTGATCTTTAGTGTATTACTTTGAAAATCTTTTTGCGAAACAGGGGAAAGTTGCGGGGCTTTCCCGCCTCGACCCATAGGGTCTATGGACCCGAGGGCCCCTGCACCCCCGGATTACTTTTCTTTACTTGCCTAAAGAAAAGTATTCAAAAGAAATGCACCCCGTGAGCTCCGCCGCGGCGGACTTCCGCATTCTTTATTTCAGGCGGTTTTTCAACGGTTCGGCAGGCTCACCATCCTGAGCTTGTCGAAGGACTCGCCCCTTCGGCTCCGGCCAGGAAGGGGCTCAAACACGAAAAACCGAAAACTTCCTAAAAAATGCTCGACCCAAAATCGGTTCAATGGGGAAAAACTATAAGCACGACTATTAGATTTTACATTTTTAGTTAGAAAAAAATATAAATTGCGAATACGGATAAACTTCTATGAATCTGGCAAATCAACTGACTTTGTTAAGAATATCTCTTCTTCCGGTGCTTATACTTTTTATGTATATTGACAATCTTTGGACAAGAATCTGCGCTTTAATAATTTTTATCGCGGCGGCGCTTACCGATATTTATGACGGGATAATTGCACGGAAAAAACATCAGGTAACAACTCTTGGGATTTTTCTTGATCCTTTAGCGGATAAACTTATAATGTCGGCAGCATTTATATCTTTTGTGGGATTAAAAGAACTTCATATCCCTGCCTGGATGGTAATAGTTATTACATCAAGGGAATTCATAATCACGGGCTTGCGCTCGGTGGCTGCTTCAAAAAACAAAATTATAGCAGCAAGTAAAACCGGAAAACTGAAAACCACTTCGCAGATAACTTCAGTTATTACCCTTATGCTTATTTTGATTATAAATTCAGCTCTTTGGAATTTTTCAGGAATCAGGCCGATCTATTTTCTTGCATCGTCCGGAATAACTTATTTTCTGGGATGGTGTCTTGTGAAACTTCCTTATTGGCTTATGTTTATTACGATGCTTTTTACAATTTATTCCGGTATTACTTATCTTATAGAACATAAAGAACTTCTTAAGGAAAAATGAGAACCATTGTTTTATTGTTAGCTTCCGGTTTTGGTACAGGATATTCTCCCATAGCTTCGGGAACAGTAGGGTCTGCGCTTGCTGCATTACTATATTGGTTTGTATTTCCCAAAAATTATCTGATAGTTTTTCTTATTTCTGTCGCGGCTTTTATTATTTCAATACCGGTATCCACTGAAGCTGAAAAAATTTACGGAAAAAAAGACGATTCTCATATTGTGATTGACGAAATAGTGGGATTTTGGATATCAGTTCTTTTTCTGCCATATTCTTTTAAAATATTAATAGCGGCATTTTTTCTATTCCGGCTGTTTGACGTAATAAAACCTTTTTATATCAGGAATGCGCAGAAACTTCCCGGCGGATGGGGGGTTGTTATGGATGATATTTTTGCCGGTATTTTGACAAACATGATTCTTCAAATAGCAGTTAGGATTTTTCATTTGGCTTGAGATGAATAAAAGCGGTTTTTCAGTTCAAAAAGTAGTGGTTGGTTATTTTGAAACAAACTGCTATATTATTTTTGAAAAATCATCAAAAAAAGCCTTTATTATTGATCCCGGTGCCGACGCAGATTTAATAATTGGAAAGGTGAGTTCTTTGAATCTTATGCCAAAAGGAATAATTAATACTCACGGCCATATTGACCATACCGGGGCTAATTCTGAAATAAAAAGCAGTTATAATATTCCAGTTTATATTCATAAAGATGATGAAAAATTTCTTTATGATTCTTCATTGAATGGTTCAGTTTTTTTCGGTGAAGACAAAAAACTTCCTAAGGCGGACGTTATTTTATCGGACAGCGAAATAATAAAGGAAAGTCCTTTTGAGTTTAAAGTAATACATACTCCGGGCCATACGCCGGGGGGCATTTGTCTCGTTATTGAAGACATTATTTTTACCGGAGACACTCTTTTTAAAGGCTCCGTAGGAAGGTGGGACTTACCTGGCGGCAGCGAAAAAGAACTTAAAAACTCATTGAAGATTTTAAATAAATTCCCTAAAGAAATGATAGTTTTTCCGGGACACGGACCCGAATCAACACTAAAAGAGGAATTTGATACCAATCCTTATCTGATTAAGTAAACCTTTGGCCGATAGCCACCGGCGGCCAGTTACCAGAAAAAAATGGAAAACTATTTAAAAGAATTTTCCGCGTACATTGTAGGCGAAAAAGGCCTTTCGCGTAATACCGTGCTTTCTTATCTGTCAGACCTAAAGCATTATTTCAAATTTCTTGAAAAAGAAAATAAAAATATTTCTAACATTAAACATCAAAATCTTACGGACTTTTTCTGGCAAAAAAAACTTGACGGGCTTAAGCCCCGTTCCATATACCGGTTAATAGAGTCCATAAAACAATATTATCGGTTTCTTGTCTCGGAAAAAATAATAACCGAAAACCCGACCTCTTATATTGTTCCTCCCAAAATACCTTCAAAATTGCCCGGCCAGCTTTCATTTGATGAAGTGAATAATCTGTTGAACGCGATAAACGGAACAAAAGAAAGGGATATAAGAAATCGCGCGATGGTTGAGCTTCTTTACGCAACAGGATTAAGAGTTTCGGAACTTGTAAATCTAAAGATAGAAAATGTTGACATGGAAAGAGGGTATCTAAAAGTAAAAGGAAAAGGGAATAAGGAAAGAATTGTGCCGATTGCCCAGAAATCAATTTTATCCATAAAGAGATACCTTGAAACGAGAAATAATGAATTTGCTGATAATTCAGATCTTTTTTTGAGTAGGCTTGGGAAAAAAATATCCCGCATTGAATTTTGGCGCCAGCTTAAAAACTACGCAGCAAAAGCAGGGATATCAAAAAAAATTACTCCTCACCTTTTAAGGCATTCTTTTGCGACGCATCTTTTATTAGGAGGCGCTGATTTGAGGTTTGTTCAGGAAATGCTCGGGCACAGCTCCATAACTACCACGCAGATTTATACCCATGTGGATAGGGAGCATTTGAAGGAACTGCATAAGAAATATCATCCCCATGGATAGGAACAGTAGATAGTAGGTAGTCCCGCAAGGCGGGACTCCATGAAACATAGATAAGGAAGTCGTAGACAGGAGACAGGGAAACGGCGAAAAACCATTAATTTATAGGAAGAGTCATACTGAACTTGCCTGCCCGCCGTGCCTGCCCCGCTGATTTGGTTTCACCTGTCCCTGCGCTTAGTTTCCATAGGAAACTGCAGTGGAAAGAAACCATGCGGGGGGAGGGGTTCAGGATCTTGAAGTTGGTTTAGTAGCTTAAAGCCCAGATACTGAATAAATTCAGGGTGACAGAATTCCGTATAGCGTATAGGAAAGGTAAAAGAGCAGGCTAAAGCCTGCGGCTGCGGATAAAAAATGTTAGAGCGCAGTGTAGGCGCATCCTTTAGTGTCGGGTGTTGGTGCGGTTTCAATAGTTATCAGTCAAAGGGATTGACCATTGTATGCAAATTGAATACAGAACTTTTAGACAATGACCTTGCAGAAGGCGCCTGTAATATCGTGCTAATTTAAACCTTGACTTTGAATTAGCAATGTATTATAATCTTATTATGATAAAAAGAGCAATTGAATCAAAGTGCATTGAACTGGCAAAGCAATATCCGGTAATAACAATTACCGGGCCAAGACAGTCCGGTAAAACTACTCTTGCGAGAAAACTTTTCCCTGATAAGCCGTATATAAACTTTGAGGATCCCGACAACCGTTCCCGCGCAAAAGATGATCCGCGCGGCCTGCTTAAAGATTTACCCGACGGGGCGATCTTTGACGAAATTCAGCGGGTACCTGAAATACCCTCTTATTTGCAGGGAATAGTGGATGAAAAGAAGAAGAAAGGGATGTTTATCCTTACGGGTAGCCAGCAATTTGAAGTGTCGCAGACCATAAGCCAGTCTCTTGCCGGAAGGACGGCTTTGCTTAAACTGCTTCCTTTGAGTTATCATGAAATATCTGAGGCGGGGAAATCCGGCGGAGCTGGTCTGGAAGAATTTTTATTAAAAGGGTTCTATCCTCAGTTATACAAAGAGAAAATAGATACTCTTAGCTATTACATGAACTATTACGAAACATATATAGAACGAGACCTGCGTCAGTTGAGCCAGGTTGAAAATCTGCATACATTTGACAAATTTATTCGCATGCTTGCAAGCCGCATCGGTCAGATAGTCAATTACAACAGCATTGCCAACGATGTGGGTGTTTCTCAGCCGACTATACGAAAATGGCTGTCCCTTCTTGAAGCAAGCTATATTGCCTTTGTTTTGCCGCCCTACTTTGCTAATATTGGCAAGCGTTTAATCAAAACGCCCAAAATTTATTTTTACGATACTGGGCTTGTATCATACTTGTTGGGGATTGAAAATCCCCGGGCGCTTCGCCACCATTATTTGAGGGGAGCATTATTTGAAAATTTTGTTGTTTCCGAGTTTTTAAAAAGCAGGTTTAATAAAGGGATGTCATCCAACCTTCTTTTCTTTCGCGATAGAACTGGTAATGAAGCAGACCTTGTCGTTGAAAACGCGTTAAGTGTTGATTTAGTGGAAATTAAGTCGGCCGAAACATATAATGAAAGTCTTTCAAAGGGTATCAATAAAGTAAAAGATATGATTCGCAAAAAAACACGAAAAGCGTATGTTGTTTATGCGGGCGAAAAAGAATTGTCCATAAAGGGCATTGATTATCTGCCCTGGAGAAAAATCCCGACTGAACTTTAATGACACTAAGTTTGTCTAAGGACTTTATCCGTGCCAGATATCGGTTCAGAGTAAAACAGGGGAAGCGCAGGCTAAAATTAGCGGATAGCGGGTAGCGTATAGAAAAATAAAAGAGCGAATGTGGCATTCTAAAGAAAAGCAGTGTTACATTTTGTATATTAAATGGTTTAAAAATTACAAGTACTGATAAATACGAATTTGATTTATTCTGTTTTTCCTATCCCTGCCCGCCGGCAGGCGCGGCGCTATGCGCTAAACGCTATACGCTATTAAAGGCACTTGACAAAAAAATAGTTATTATATAAAATCAAACCAGGAGAATAAGTAAAATATTTGAAGCCATTTGATCAGTTGGAAAATCAGTTATTAAGATTGGTAATGATTGTAATTTTTATTTGAATCAAAACTTATCTGATTTTACCGGGGGATAAAATGGCTTTTTGAATATACCCCAAGCAGGTTAGGGGGCAAGATTCACTAAAAAGGAGGTGTTCCCAAAATCTAAGATTGCAGTAATTTATAGAATTGCAGTAGAAAGAAGATGGGGGGACAAATTTTAGTGGAGGTAATAAATGAGAAAATTATTAGCATTAGTTGTAGCACTCAGTTTTATTGCCGGGCCATTGTTTGCAACGCAAACAAGAGTTAACAGCCTGGGAATTCAAAACTGGATGATTGAAGAAGATGACAATCTTCTTTGGATGAACCCTGCAAGAACAGCAGATTATTCAAAGCAGGTTTGGGTAGAAGCATCTGACACTTTGGGTGTAAATGTTAACGGTGCTGCTGCCAGAAATTGGGGCGGAGTAACTGGAAAATGTCCCATTCAAGACGGTGCAACCATAGGCTTGTTTGTTAACAGGCCTTATTGGGGAAGTATGCAAAATGCAGTTCCGGCAGTTGAAGCAGCAGCTATGCCTGGGTATTTTCATACAGCTTCTCCTTTTACCCCGAATGTTGGGGCAGGAAACCCACTTCCCAGTGCAAATACTCAGTTAGATGTTAATGGCGCGGTTGCTCTTCCTACCAGATTTGAACTTCTATATGTCCTTCCTTCTATGGGCAAAATGAATGTCGGCGCGCGTTTAAGCTCTGCCGGCGATACACAAAATGAGTCTTTGAAATTGGTAAATAATCCTGGACCTGGTGGAGATGCGGAATGGACCGACAATAGAAGCGCTCAGGATACCAATGTAACGGTAGGCGCAAAAATATCGGATGCCGGCCCTTTTGCAGTTCTTGATGCTGTCGTAAGTTTGGATATGCCGTCCGCAAAAGACACATTCACAGGCGATAGGTACCAAAACGCCGTCCTTGGGACAATAAGAAAATATGATTGGGAATTAAAAGTTGCTCCCAGCATGAATATCGGTATTACTGCCCGCGGAAAATTGGAACTCAAAGGCAATCCTTTGATAGTCTATTTGAATTATAACAATGCTGACTATACGAGCGATTTGACAGTCAAAACTGACGGAAACAATAACGGTGATTATATTGACGCCGGAGATACCAATTATACTCAGAAAAGAACCCAGACTCAGACAACAACAATGATCGGCGCTGCGTATAATTCACAAATGTCCAAAAAGACATTGCTTATCGTTGGCGGAGGCCTCCGGAACCAGGTTACCGTATATGGTTTGGAAACAACCCCTGCGGATGCGGCTTACGGTCAAGCTCTAGTACAGGAAGACTGCAAAACAACAACAACAAATATGCAAATTGGAGCCAATATAGGCGTAGAGCATATCGTTTCTAAAGTTGTAACAGGAAGATTAGGTGTGCGTCAGCTTATAATGGAATCAAATAACATTGATCTCACCGACAAAGCTTATTCAAACAGCGGAACAGCTTTTGTGCAGGATGCCAAAGCTGATCAAACAACTCTGACTGAAAACCTAGGCGCAACAGTGGTTACCTATGGTGTAGGTATAAATGTCCTTCAAAACCTTACCATTGATGCATTAGTTGCTCAGGAAATTCAGTTTACAGGCGGATTTATTTTCAGCGGTGTAAATCAAAAATACATCACTCAAGTTACCGCAACCTATAAGTTCTAAACTTTAGGTTTTTTGAAAAAAGTTTTACGAAAAAACCCTCATGACGAGAGTTATGGGGGTTTTTTCTTTATTCAGATTCGCACCGCTCCTGTCGGCGGAGTTTCGGTGACTCAAAGAGCCACCTCGGGTAAGTCTTTGGACCCCAAAGGGGAAGAGTCTTACCTTCGGTATCGCCACTCCCGAGGAGTCTCTCAAAGAACCTCCGAGGTGAAAAAGAAAAAAGCACCTGCGAGCGAGGAAGAGGGAAGGGTGAGGGTGAAAAGGCAAAAGGCTTTTCTCTAAACGCTCTACCTGCCTCGCCGGCAAGGCGGGCGCCATCCGCTAATATTGTTTGATTATTTCTTTTTTTTTTAATATAATCATTACCTTAAATTTTAGAGGAATTCGCTTTATAATAAAGAAACTTAATGTTTAAAATAATCAAAAATATCACTCTTTCTTCAATCATAATTTTGTTTTTTGCTTTGTGTCTTTTTGCAAAAGAAAACAGGCTGAACGGGATACGTTTCATCGGCCTCAAGAATGTAAAAGCTAAAACAGTAAAATCCGAAATCAAATCTAAAGTAAAAAAACCTTATCTTGAGGAAAAAGTAAAATCAGACATAAAGGCTCTTATGGAGCTTGGATGTTTTGATGATGTGGAAGTCTCCATTGACACGAATACATGGAATCTCGCTTTTTTCTTTAAAGAAAGACCCAAAATCAGCGAGATAAATTTTAAAGGAAATAAAAAGCTTTCCAAAGGCAAATTAAAGGATGAAATGGCTT
>JAPLKN010000032.1 GCA_026388075.1 Elusimicrobiota bacterium | reverse complement strand
TTATCCGCCTGTTCGCGGGTTTCCTGCTCCAATTTTTTAAACATCATTGCCGAATCTTTTTTCGCTTCTTCTTCCAAAGACTGCAGAAGGAGTTTTTTTGCTTCCTCTTTTGTAATGCCTGAAATTCTTTCAAGAATCTTTTTTTGTTCCTCTTTTGCTTTGGCAATTTCTTTTTCTTCGGTATCAAGATACTGCTCTTTTGTGACAATGTTTCGTTCCTTCTGGGCAAGTTCCTTTTCCTTTTTGTCCAAAATATCAAGTTTCCTATCAAGGCTTTCTTCCCGCTGCAAAAGCCGTTTTTCCATGTTCTGCATTTCCTGCCGGCGTTCGCGGGTTTCGCGCTCAAATTCTTTCCTCTCGCGCTCCATCGCTTCTTTAACTTCAAACATGCCTTCTTTCTTTTTTGTTTCGGCAAGCATTTTTGCTTCGTTTATGATCCTTTCAGCTACATGCTCCGCGGATTTCGCGTTAGATTTCGCGTACAAAACTCTAAGAAGGTAACCTATTATAAGGCCTAAAACAATTGCACCTGACGGTATTAAAATCATCTCCATATCATTGCTCCTTTCTTTTAAGTTCTAACGACTCTTTTTTCTGTTACTATCAAATTTACCGGCACATCTTTACTTGTTCTGGGGACGTTTTCTAAAATCTGAAAATCAAAAGCAAGCCCTATCATTTTTTTCTTTGGGAAGCCTTTAAGCCAGCGATCGTAATATCCTTTTCCGTACCCTAGCCTGTATCCGAGTCTATCATAGGCAAGAGCCGGAACAATAACTAAGTCAATTCTTTCTTTGCTGACAATTTTTCCGCAATCATGATTTGGTTCAAAAATTCCGTAGTTGCCCGGCTCAAGATCATTTTCAAACGACGTTATTTCAACCGCAAACATGTCCTTGGGTTTTTTGGAGTTGACCTTCGGCACGCAGACCTGTTTGCTGCTTTTTAAAGTTTTTTTGATCATTTGGCCGGTTTCAACTTCAGAACGATGGGCGGCATAAAACATAACACTTGAAGCCGCCTTATAAATCTTTAAATCAAAAACTTTTTTTTCAATAATACTGCTCAGGGATTTCCTTTCCTTTTTCAAAAGGCCGTCTCTTTTTTTCTTCATTATTTCCCTGATTTCAGCTTTTTTTTCTCCAACTTTTGAGCCTTTCACTAATTTTTACCTCGTATCCCTGATCGCTCGGTTCATAAAATATTTTGGGATCCGGCCAGTATTCCTGATCCACAAAATGACCCGGAAAATTGTGAGGGTATTTGTAGCCTTTACCGTGCCCTCTAGTTTCTCCGTCAAGATTAGAATCTTTTAAATGATTAGGGACATTGCGCGGCTTTTCTTTAAGGACGCTTCCTTCGGCGGCGCTGACCGCCAAATACGAAGCATTTGATTTCGGAGCAGAAGCAATATATGCAACTGCCTGTGCAAGAGGAATTTTTGCTTCCGGCATCCCCACAAACTCCACGGCATTAAGAGCAGCTACAGCAAGCATCAGCGCGTGAGGATCGGCATTTCCCACGTCTTCTGAGGCGCAGATTACGATCCGCCTTGCAATAAAACGCGGGTCTTCTCCGGCAACAAGCATTTTTGACATCCAATAAAGTGCCGCGTCCGGATTTGAACCCCTCATTGATTTAATAAAAGCTGAAATATGATCGTAGTGTTCATCGCTGGATTTGTCGTAGAGCACCACTTTTTTCTGGAGCGATTCTTCCGCAACTTTTAAATCAATGTTTATTATCCCGTTTTTATCTTTTGCTGTTGATAAAACTCCGATTTCCAAAGCATTAAGAAGCCGTCTTGCGTCCCCAATTGCTTCTTTTATTAAGTGTTCCTTTGCTTCCTTTGATATTTTTACGTTATATTTACCCAGCCCGTTTTCTTTTTCAGAAAGAGCTCTCATTAAAATCATTTCCAGATCTTTTTCATTAAGAGGTTTAAACTCAAAAAGAGTTGAGCGGGAAATGAGAGCTGAGTTTATGTAAAAATAAGGATTTTCAGTCGTAATACCTATTAAGGTAATTAGCCCGCTTTCTACATCCGGAAGAAGAGCATCCTGCTGTGTTTTATTGAAATGGTGGATTTCATCTAAAAGCAGTATTGTCTTTTTCTGTGAAGTCTTCAACCTCAGTTTTGCCTGTTCTATAATTTTTCGTATATCATTAACGCCTATGACAACCGCATTCGTCTGTTCAAAATAAGAATCGGTCTCCAAAGCTATTATTTTAGCAAGAGCACTTTTACCTGTGCCCGGCGGACCGTAAAAAATAACCGATCCCAGCCGGTCCGATTCTATTAAACGCCTTAGAAGTTTTTCTTTCCCAAAGATTTCTTCCTGGCCGAAAAAATCATTCAAAGATCTCGGGCTTATCCTATACGATAAGGGCAAAGACTCATGGCTAATTTTCTTCTCTTTTAAGAACAGATCTTCTTGTTTCATGTTTTAAGTTACCAGCCAACTACAACTACTTATAACTTCCGTTCTATTCTGTAAATCTTGTTTTTCCCTTAATTTTTATTTTGCCAAACCCATAGTGAGGTTTGGCAAAATAAAAAATCCCCACGATGCCGTGTTCTTTATCGATTCACGCCCAAAATCATTAGTGGGTGTTCGGAATCCAAGGCACGAGGTGCGAGGATTAACCGGTGACTCCCTGATTCAAGCTTGTAGGGTTGAATCTGATAAAGTTGCACCAACATCGCAGGGAAATATAAAATATGCTGAAAAAAAGAATAAATCAAGCAGACAATGAATGATCAAGTACCTTTATAAGTTCATCTGCTTTTTTATCTAAAACTCCGGAAATATTCTCTTTTGAATCTTTAATTCTAAGTAATTCATCAGCGATATTTAACGCTGCAAAGACTGCTATTTTTTGTGTGTCTACGATGCCGGTTTCTTCCTGTATCTTCTCCATCTTCTTTTCAAGATAACGAGCGACGGAGTGTATAAAGAGCTCATCAGACCCGTCAACTTCAAGGTCATAGACGCTGCCGAGGATCTTAACTTGCATTTTGTTCATTTTAAATTATTAAACAGTAAAACCGTTCAATTTCTTAAGAACCTTTTCTATCCTGTGAGCGAGCTGCTTCCTTTCTTCCTGCAAAATATCGTTTTCTCTGATAAGTTCGCCTGCCCGCTTGTTTTCACCTTCCATAAATTTAACGTTTGAATGAAGCTTTTTATTTTCGTCTCTTAAAGTCATCAGGCGGTCAGCAACCTGACGGACTCTTTTCTCAAGCATTTCTATCTTTTCCATGAATTTATTTTATAACATATCGATACTGATGTCAATATTAAATACAGTAATTAGTGATTAGTAATTAGTTATTAGTTGTAAGTTAAAAGCTTTTTCTACGAACTATGAACTATGTACTAATTACTGCCGTTAGGTCACCAGTGCAGTATCGGCTTTCGGGCAGCTTCAACTTCATTAAGGCGGGTTACCGGTGTATTTTGAGGTGAATTTTTAAGTTTTTCCGGATCAGTCTTGGCTTCTTCCAATATTTTTATGAAAGTTTGGGCAAATTCATCCAAAGCCGCCTTAGTTTCGGTTTCAGTCGGCTCTATCATTATCGCTTCTTCAACAATCAAAGGGAAATAAATCGTTGGAGCATAATAGCCGTAATCCAATAGCCTTTTAGCCAGATCAAGTGTCCTAACGCCGTTCAAAGTTAAATCTTTGCCCGAAAGAACAAACTCGTGCATACATCTGTTACCGGCAGGAGAATTCAATTTTTTCCCAAGAATAGACAAAAGGTAATTAGCGTTGATTACTGCCTGTTCGCTTACTCTTTTTAATCCTTCCGCGCCTGAAGCAAGAATGTATGCGTATGCCTTGACCAAAACCGGGAAATTCCCGTAAAATGAACGTACTCTGCCGATACTTTTCGGCATATTGTAATTCAAAAAATACTTTTCGCTGCTTTTCTTTACTGAGGGATAAGGCAAAAAGTCTGCCAAAAATTTCTTAACTCCCACCGGCCCCGCCCCCGGCCCCCCTCCGCCGTGAGGAGTGGAAAAAGTCTTGTGAAGATTTACATGAAGAATATCAAATCCCATATTGCCCGGCCTTGAAACACCCAATAGCGCGTTTAAGTTTGCGCCGTCGTAATACATCAAAGAACCGTTTTTATGAACCGCTTCCTCAACGGCTAAAATATCTTTTTCAAACACACCAAGAGTATTCGGCACCGTAAGCATTATAGCGGCAACATCATTAGTCAGGACTTCTTTAACTTTTGCAGGATTTAGAATGCCGTTAGATTCAGATTTTAATGAAACTATTTCAAAGCCTGCCAGAGCCGCCGAAGCGGGATTGGTTCCGTGGGCTGAATCCGGAACAATTATTTTAGTCCGTTTTTCTTTTTTTGAATTAAAATATGCCCTTGCTATGAGAAGGCCGGTGAACTCGCCTTGAGCACCCGCCGCCGGCTGTAATGAGAAAGCGTCCATTCCGGTTATTTCACAGAGATTTTTTTCTAGTTCAAAAAGGATTTCAAGCGCGCCCTGAAGAGTGTCTTCGCTTTGATAGGGATGAAGATTGGCTAATCCGGAAAGCTTACTTATTTTTTCGTTTACCGGAGGATTGTACTTCATTGTACAGGAACCCAGAGGATAAAAATTTGTGCTTAAGGCATAATTTTCTTTGGAAAGCCTGGTAAAGTGACGGTTAAGTTCTGCTTCGCTGATTTCAGGTAATCCCGGCTGTTTTTTGCGCAATAATTTATCTTCAAGTATTTTTCCCGGATCTTTTATCGGGACATCGGCTTCAGGAACGGAGTAAGCCTTATAACCGTCAACACTGATTTCTTTAAGAAGTTTTTCCATTACTATATTTCCTTTAAAACGGTTACCAGCTTGTCTATATCTTTTTTTGTCCGAACTTCGTAGTTCGATTCCACAGTTCGACAGGCTCACTGTCCTGAGTTATATCGAAGGACTCACCACTTCGCTTGGAAGTATGCCATACTTGTGCTTCTTTTAGCATTCTTTTAGCATTCTTTCAGAATATCAACCAATTTATCTATATCTTTCTTTGTCCTTGCTTCGGTTACGCAGAATAAAAGACAGTTCTTAAATTCAGGGAAAAATTTTTCCAATTCAAGGGGCCCGAGAATTTTTTCGTCTAAAAGTTTTGACTGCAGTTTATTTACATCTTTCGTAGTTTTAATTACAAATTCGTTAAAAAAATTATGATTAGAAAATGCTGCCGAAAAACCTTTAATTTTGATAATTTCTTCAAAAGCGTAACGGCTTTTTGACAGGTTAAGAGTACTTAGCTTTTTAAAACCTTCCGGCCCCCAGCCGGAAAGATAAACGCAGCCGGCTAAAGCGTTTAAAGCAGAATTGGTGCAGATATTGGATGTCGCTTTTTCTCTTCGTATATGCTGTTCCCTAGATTGTAAAGTCAAGACAAAACCTCTTCTTCCCTTTGTATCTGTTGTCTGGCCGACAATACGGCCGGGCATTTTCCAGGCAAGAGATTGTTTGCAGGACATAAAGCCGAAAGTAAATCCGCCCATGCCTGAAGGATTCCCCAGAACCTGGCCTTCGCCGACACAAATATCAGATCCTGCTTCACCGGGGGATTTTAAAATTCCCAGCGAAATGGGATTGACAACGGAAATGAGCAGAAACCCTGCAGGTTCGCAAAGTTTCTTAATTTCTTCCAAATCTTCAATCTGGCCAAAAAAGTTAGGCGATTGAATTATTACTGAAGCTGTATCGGGATCAAAAAGATTTTTCAAATCTTTTGTAGAAGTGTTTCCGCCATCTAAAGGAATTGTCTTTATATCTATCGCTAATCCCTGAAGGTATGTTTTTAAAACCTGGAAATATTCGGGATGTAAAGCGGATGAAACAAGAAGTTTTTTCTTTCCGGTTGAACGGATTGAAACCAAAGCCGCCTCGGCTAAGGCAGAAGCGCCGTCGTACATAGATGCGTTTGCGACATCAAGCCCGGTAAGCTGCGTTATAAGGCTTTGGTATTCAAAAATAGTCTGAAGCGTACCCTGGCTTGCTTCAGCTTGATAAGGGGTATAAGCGGTCAGAAATTCCGAGCGGCCTGTTATTTCATCTACTAAAGAAGGAATAAAATGCTCGTATATGCCGGCGCCCCTGAAAGATTTCATTTGTTTAAGCGAAATATTTTTTCCGGCAAGGATTTCAAACTTGCTCACTAATTCCTGCTCCGAAAGGCCTTTGGGCAGGTTTAGCCCTTTTACTTTTGCCTTTTCAGGTATTACGGAAAAAAGGTCCTCGGCCTTGGAAACACCGATTGAAGAAAACATCTCCTTTTTTTCCTGATCGTTAATTGATATGTAGTCCATATTTTCAGTTATAAGCGGTAAGGGATAAGGGTTAAGCAGAACGGATTTTATTCTTTTTTGCTTTAAGCTTAATCCTTACCACTTATCACTTACCCCTTTTTATTTTAAGAAATCAGTTTTTCATAATCAGCCGGAGTCATAAGACTTTTTAGCTCATCAGAGTTTGCCGTTTCAACAACAAAAAAGTAGCCCTGATCATACGGCGATGAATTTACAAGTTCGGGGTTTGTATTCAGTTTTTCATTTATTGCCGAAACAGTTCCTGAAACAGGGGCATAAATATCAAATGCCGATTTCACTGACTCAACTACGGCGCAAGGGTCCCCTTTTTTAATTTTTTTTCCTACTTGGGGAAGTTCCACATGCACCACGTCCGTTATTTCGTGCTGGGCATGATCGGTTATTCCAATCCTTACTTTTCCGTTTTCATTTTTTGCCCATTCGTGTGATTTGGTATAATAAAGCTCTTTGGGAATGTTCATTTTATCTCCCCATAATTTGGGGACACAATACTTAATTCAAATTAATCAAAGTAAACAAAGATAAATTAAGTATTGTGTCCCCAAATTATGTTCAAGGATTATTCGATTCTGAGGATCTAAAACTGTCAGCCGACGTTGCTATCTGAAGTGCTACCGCAACTATAACATCAGGTATATACACCAAATCTATATTGCCTTTCTTAAGAAAATCATTCCCGTTCCTTTCCCTGCAGAAAACAATCTGTTCCCCGGCAATCTGCTTGAGAAGGGTAAAAGGATTTTCGGATGAATTGGCAAAAGAATTCAGGCTCATAATATTTCCGCTGTTATTAATGCAATACGATTCTTCATAGAAATTTATATATTTAAAATTGGAAGAGTTATTCGGATCAATAATTTTTTGATCGCGCGAAATATTCCATTCCCACAAGTATCCTGCATCATGGCCGTCTTGTTTAGTATTATTTTTTCTTACTGCGTCCTGATCTTCTGCTTTATATGAATCGTCTACCTGCCAGTTATTTACATAATGCGTAAAAACAAGCCCGTCTTCTTCCAGAGTTTTTCCTTCCTGGGTAACATATCCTTTATTCTGCCATTGGCCTTTCATTTCTATTGTATCAACAACATTTGTAAACTTCACGCTGACCCGGGAAGGATGTATATCATCCCCTTTAGAAGCAATATATCCCGGCCACTCGGACAACTGTTCCGGCAGAGGCATATTCATTTTCATAGTGCAATCCATAACGTCAAGTCTTGATCCGACAGGTCCGTTATAAGTAACTCCCATCCCCCCATGATCAACATATCTATATTCTGTTCTTTTGGTAAGATTTAGCACCTGAAGAGTATTTGAATCCGGCCTGATCAGATGCTGTTCAACCCTCACTAAATTTCCGTGAACATCCCGCAGGGTTCTCCCGGCAGAAAAATCTGATTCTTTTATTTCATTCATTAACTCCCGGGTAAGCCTGATGTCATTTTTTACTTCAGATATGATTTTGTATATTTCTTTTCTAAGATTTTCCGCCTCTTTATCAGATGCTTCCGCCTGCTCTGTCTTTGCCTTAGTGTATTCAATAAATAGCTTCCACTCCTCTTCTAGTTTTGCCTTTTCTTCAGGAGTCATATTCTTAGGATCTTTCATCTTGCCTTGATCATCAAGCGATCCGAACTGATCTTTAAGAACTTCTACAACCTGTTTGAAAAATGCATCTGAAAACTCAACTTTTCCCTCCAAAACCGCAAGGATTCCTTCAAAAGTCAATATAAAATCTGTCCCGCGCACCGAAGCGACAGAAACCGGCGTTTTAACTCTGAATTTTTCGTTCGCATTTAGTTTAACTTTTGCCCTGATTTTTCCTGCCAGTAAATCAAAAAAGCTTTCCTGTCCTAAAGATGCAACGGAAAGCTCCGAATTTTCGTTTACCCAGACCTGAGTTAAATTGTCCAAAACTATAATTGCTCTGGAATTTGAAGCAGTTTTTATCTTGTCTTTAAGGCTTAAGACAGTTGAAGTGCTTGCCTTAACCCAGGCATCTGTATGGTATAAAGAAACATCACCGGAAATAAACGAAATTTTTGGACCGGCAAATAAAGGAGAACTGAATATAAATAACGAAAATATTATTATTACTTTGCGCACAAAAACTCCCATTTTTTTTGCTTTGAAATTATATTACAAAAGATGTGTTTTGTCAATAAAAAAGGATTCGCTATTTTGGGTTCACCCCGTTAGAAATAGTTAAACTATCGGAAGAATAATCCAGCAAGAGAAACCGAAAATACTATTTTTCGAAATTTCATAAACTAACAATAGTTAGGCTATTTCTGGGGTACACCCCGTTAGAAATAGTTAAACTATCCGAAGAATAATCCAGCAAGAGAAACCGAAAATACTATTTTTCGAAATTTCATAAACTAACAATAGTTAGGCTATTTTTAACGGGGTGAATT
>JAPLKN010000031.1 GCA_026388075.1 Elusimicrobiota bacterium | reverse complement strand
CGCGGTATACATACTCGCTGCTTCGCATGCGTCCTTCTATTTTAAACGACGCGATACCGATTTTTTTTAGTTTTCCGATATGCCCGGCGAGTTCCAAATCCCGCGGCGAAAAAAGGTAGCCGAGATTTTTTCCGTTTTGCCAGCGGCGTCGGCAGGGCTGGGTGCATCTTCCCCTGTTCCCGCTTAATCCCCCGATAAAACTTGAAAAAAGACACATACCGGACAATGAAAAACACAGCGCCCCGTGACAAAATACTTCCAACGGAATCGGAGAACCCTTGGCAATTATGTTGAGCTCGGCAAAAGAAAGCTCCCGCGCCAAAATAGCGCGTTTAAATCCGTGCTGGGCAAGAAAATCTACCCCCATTCTGTTGTGCACCGCCATCTGGGTGCTCGCGTGAAGCTGTATTTCCGGAAAATATTTTCTAATGATACCGGCAATACCGAGATCCTGAATGATTAATGCATCCGGCTTGAGGTGCTCAATATAGGTAATGTTTTTTACCACATCGTGAATTTCTTCGTGTTTGATTAAGGTATTCAAGGCAAGAAATACTTTTACCTTTTTTTCGTGAGCGTGGCTGATTAACACCTCGAGATCGTAAAAGCTGATCTTTGATGCGGAAATACGCGCATTAAAATCGGGGACGCCGATGTAAACGGCGTCCGCCCCTGCGCGAATGGCGGTAATAAAAGATTCTTTTGATCCGACGGGAGCTAAAAGTTCCATAGTTTAATACTGTAACAACAATTTAAGGACTCGCCTTGCCCCCGTTACAAGGTTAATGCTGAGTAACTACAGAGGTTGCTTCATCCGCTAAAGCGGCTTCGCAAAGACGGCTTTTCTGGATTCTCCCGCTAAAGCGGGACTTCATTTAATGGAACTTGAGGAAGTCGCCGTATTACCTCAACAGCTTCGGCGGACAGGCACCTTCGAGATGTCTTCCAGCTGCATTCTACCTCTTTACCCGTCGTTTTTCAAGATTACCTTCTTAGCCTCTACGGCAACAGCACATCCTCGTTCTTTGAACCCAGCTCGTCGAAGACGGGCTGTCCCTTCGGGACAAATTTTGCAATCTGTTGCAAAATTTGGGTTGAACAAGCCCAAACAACCCGGGGATGACACAACAATTATCCCAAAAAACAAAAAACCCCGACTAATAATCGAGGTTTATTTGTAATTCAAAAAAATATTATACTTTTTTGATATTCGCTGCTTTAGGTCCTTTGTCGGAGGTTTCTATGTCAAATTCGACTGCGTCGCCTTCGGCCAAAGATTTAAATCCTTCAGATGCTATTGCTGAGAAATGTGCGAACACATCCCCGCTTCCGTCATCATTGGAAATGAAACCAAAACCTTTTGCATCGTTGAACCACTTCACTTTACCACGTGCCATTACTTACTCACCTTCTTTTTTCCCCCGAAACTACTCGGGGTTATAATCTAAGCCCCAATAACGAAGCTTACCTAGATATTGTAGCATATTAATACTCTCTTCTAACAAATTAAAAAAGAATTTGCGTCAGCCCTCCTTCTCTAACGTGTCATCAATCCTCCTACGCCAAGGCTTCGGAAGGACAGGCTCCCGCATTGATTACGCCTGCCTCGACGGCCCGCTGATAGGATCGCTATTCCTCGCTAAATTCTTTCGGATATTCTACCGTACCCGAAGCACTTGAAAGCGCGCCGGGAATAGATTCTAAAGCTTGAAATGCTTCATCGGGCGCTTCAAACGGACATTTTATTTTCCATCCGCTTGCCGGCTTAAAACCGAACTTTGGATAATAGATTACAAGAACCGTTACCACCGCGTAGGTGGTAACGGTTATCTACAATTGTAGTAAAACGGGCATTGCTGGCACTGGCGGGAATCGGCATCGTCCGCTTTAAACGGGGCCGATTCATCAGTTATTTCGTTTAAGATAAAATCCAGCGATTTCATGCAAATATCAAATTTCTGTTTTCTTTCTGAGCTATCCTCATCCTTATAAAACAACTCAATTTTTCCCTTTTTTAAATCGTACAACCCGGCATTAAGTTTCTGCATATCAATTTTCTGGGTCTGAGATACAAAATACATGTATATGGGAAGCTGAAGCGATTTTACCGCCTTTTTTATTGTTTCCCGAGACATATCAGAAGCCGTTTTTTCAAGAGTTTTCAATGAAGCCGATTTGATAACATTTCCGGTTTTGTAATCAAGAATTACGCAAGTGGAATCTTTTAAACTGTCTATTCTGTCAATTTTAATATCAAACTTGCGGTTGTTATAAGTTCCCTTTAAATTCTTTTCTATCCCAAGAATGGCCTCTATTTCGGAAACGCGCGAAACCTCATTTTTTAAAAACCTGTTCATCGCAATTTTAACCACTTCTTTTAGGAGAAATATATCGGACTTCATTTTTCTTTCAAACTCTTTTGAAAACTTTTTATCAAGTTCTGAAAAAAAGAGTTTTCTGAAACTTTCGTCCAAGACATACGGTTTCCCGATAAAACCGCCTAGAATATTTTCCAAAAATTTATGGATAAAGTTTCCTACATCCACGCGTTCAACTTCTTCGGCAACATCATCCTTTTCTTTCAGGCCGAAAACATACTGGAAATAAAATTTCATCGGGCAGGAGATATAGGTATTAACGCTTGTCGGCGAGTAAGGGTATTCCAAAAGATATTTTACTATCTCTTTAGTTTTTTGCTTTTCTTTTTTTTCGGGGCTGATTTTAAAATTAAATTTCGGTTCAAAAACGGATAAAGGTTCTATTGAATTTGCCTTTTTTTGTTTTTCCCAGATAATACGCTCTAAAAAACGGCTCCGTTCAAACTTGTCTGAATCGCAGTAAATTAAATGTGCCTCTTTTGCGCCGGAGATAAGCCCTGAAAAATGGTACCTTTGTATTTCTTCTTCTTTTTCTATTCTTGTTAGGCCAAGATCTATCATAATATCCCGTGGAATAAGTGCTTCCTGAATTTTAAGGTTCGGCATAACTGACTCGTTCATATCCATTATTATGACCGTTTCAAAATTCAAGGACCTTACTTCCAAAGGCCCCAAAATCTGAAAACCTTTAAGAGGCGATCCCGTAAAAGATACCATTTCAGACGAGAGCCGCTGTTCAAATATTTTAAATATTTCGTCTTTATCAAATTTCTCGTTTAAAAAAGAGCTCCCTTCAAACTCTTCAATGATATTTAAGAGCCGGTCCATCGCCCTTATGTTAAGCTGGTACGTTGAAAAATAGTTGTCTGAAAGAAGTTTTTCCACAAGCACGCGCACCGAACTGACAAACGAGCCGAACGAGTCTATTTGTTCCCACATTTTGAATCCAAATTTGTACAATTCTTCAAAAACCTCAATAAGTTTTGATTGTTCCGCAGGAATTCCCATAGAATCAAGCGACGAGGCAAGCTCTTGAAATATGCTTTTATCTTTTACGATATCATCAAAATTTACGAAAAGAGTTCCAGCGATATTTGCTTCGTCATTTTCGCCGATTAAAGCTTCTTCAATTTTATGAACCAAAACTCTGGTTATTGAAGGGTTGTCCAGAAGTTTTAAATTTTTGACTAGCGGATTTTTAAGAACCCCGATAAAATCTTTTGCGTAATAGCCTTTATCGTTTTTTGAGCTCTGGGCGTTTTTAATGTCGTCCAGCAAAGAAAAAACGCCTGTTCGGGAAAGAGGATACCCTAATGAAACATTAAAATCGGTTAATTCGTTTGAAAGTTCTGCCAATGCCGGCATAACTGCGTCCGAATCGGGAATAACTAATACCGCTTTTTCGCGATCGGATATTTTAGAAACTATTTCACGCGCCAAGGAGCACTGGGCGTGAGTATCCTGTGCGGAATAAACATGTATATTCGGCTCTCTCTCTTGCCTTAATTCTCGTTTATCCTCTCCATTGAGGGGAGAGGATAGAGGTGAGGGGGAAGGAGAATTTATTGTACAGCCTAAATCTTTCGCCAGGCTTTTCAGCTGGGGCCAGTCGGTATTGTTTCCTTGAAAGAAAAACTTTCCCTTTTTGGTGTTATAAAGATGTTTTAAGATGCCTTTTTCCGTCTTATGCAGATAAAAAAGGTTGCAGAAAAATATATGATCAAATTCTTCAAGCGGAATATTTTTGATTTCTTGCGCGGCTTTCTTGTACAAATATCCCTTTGAATACTTTTTTTCTTTTTCCATGAATTCCTGGAAAGCATTTTTGATCTCAGCTATGCTGATAAGAAGCTCGTTGATGTCTTTCGGCAGATCGTATCCTATTTCTGCGCTTCGGCTGACACCTTTTAGCTTTTCGGCGGGAACGGCTTCTATATCCAGATGATCAATAAAAGCTCTTATTTCTTTGCCCCAGGGATAAAACTTGCCGAAAGTGGAATG
>JAPLKN010000030.1 GCA_026388075.1 Elusimicrobiota bacterium | reverse complement strand
AAAGCCCCAGTATAATATCAGGGAGCTTAATTCCTAGGCTAATAGACGAAATTCCCATATTGGCGCTTGCCGCAACTCAGGCTGAAGGAATTACCCAAATTTCTGATGCCGGGGAACTTAGGGTAAAGGAAAGCGATAGGTTAAAAACTATTAGTTCCGAACTAAATAAAATGGGCGCAAATATTGAAGAAAAGAAAGACGGACTAATTATTCACGGCAAAACTAAACTTAGAGGTGCTGAAGTTGAAAGCTTCGGAGACCATAGAATTGCAATGACGCTTGCGATTGCCGGCCTCGTTGCAGAAGGCGAAACCTTGATTAAAAACGTTGAATGCGTGGATACGTCTTTTCCCGGATTTTTCGAACTTTTGCAGAGCTTGGTAAACCCCGTTAGAAACAGTAAAACGATAAGATGAAGGAAGAGATAACGGGAAAAATAGATATAGCTTTTCGCAGCTTGGGAAATATACAGAATTGTTTGGCTGTTTCTAACGGTGTAAAATGAATGAAAAAAACAGATTCAAAAATGTAAGAGTAAAATCGTCATGGTTTTTTTATTTTGTGCGTTTTACTTGGCGACTAATCTTTAAAACTATCTGGCGAATGAAAGTATCCGGAGAAAAAAACGTCCCAGATAAGGGCGGTTTTATTTTTGCCTCCAATCATATAAGCTGGTATGATCCTCCCGTAGTCGGGGTTTCAATAAAAAGAGAGTTGCATATTATGGCGAAGGAAGAGTTATTTGATATACCTGTTTTAGGATCATTCATTAAAGCGATAAACACTTTTCCCGTAAAACGCGGACAATTTGATATAAAATCCATAAGATTTGCTCAAACGATACTTGAAAAAGGCGAAGGTCTTTTCATGTTTCCCGAAGGCACCCGCTCAAAAGACGGGAATTTCGGAAAAGCTCTCCCCGGAGTGGGAATGCTAGCGTGCGTTGCTCAAGTACCGGTTGTGCCGGTAAGGGTGCGAAACACGGACAAATTATTTAGTTTCAAACAAATAATAATCAATATAGGCGTGCCTATATACCCGCCAAAAAATTATACGAAAGAGAATTACCAGCAATTTTCAGAGAAAGTGCTTGACGAAATAAAAAAGTTATGAAAAAGAGCATAAAAGTTGCAAAGAATTCAGGTTTTTGTTTTGGAGTGCGCCGCGCGATTGAAATTGCTGAAAAAACCGTAAAACCCAATAAAAAAATATTTAGTCTTGGGCCTTTAATACATAATCCGCAGGAAGTAAAACGGCTAGAAAATATCGGAATAAAAAAAATTGAAAATACGAAAAGTTTAAAAAACAAGGTTTTAATTCTGCGCACCCACGGTATACCCCACGGGCTGAAAGAAAAACTAAAAATCCAAAATCTTGTTATAGTGGATGCAACATGTCCGTTTGTGAAAAGAGCGCAGGATATTGTTGAAAAGCTTGCTAAAGCCAAGAAAAAAATACTTATTGTTGGAGAAAAAAAACATCCGGAAATTAAAGCCCTTGTTTCATATGGCGGATCCCATTGCTATGTTGTTGAACAAAGTTCCGATTTGAAAAACTTAGATCTTTCGGGTGATATTTGTGTAGTAAGCCAGACCACCCAAAGCCCTCAAAATTTCAAGAATTTTGTTAGCATCATAAAAAAGATCAATCCGCAAGCGGCTATATACAACACTATTTGTAAGGCTACTATTGACCGCCAAACTGCAGCAAAAGAACTTTCAAAGAAGGTTGATGTAATGGTTGTTGTTGGCGGAAAAAATTCAGGCAATACAAAGCGGCTTGCACAGATCTGTTCTAAGTTTACCAAAACTTACTATGTGGAAACTGCTTTAGAAATAAAACCCCAGTGGTTCAAAAAAACTAAAAATATAGGCATTTCAGCGGGGGCGTCAACTCCTGACTGGATTATTAAGGAGGTAAGAAAAAAGATAGAAGAAAATGTTAATAAACAAGGAGCAGGCAATGGATGAAAAAAAAGATATAAATAACTCAAAAGAACATATTTCGGAACAAGAAATGAAAATGTCTGATATAATGGGGCCTGAGATCCGTTTGGAAGAAGGAAAAATCCTTGAAGCAAAAATTGTTGGAGAAAATTCTGACGGTTTTTTGGTTGACCTCGGAATAAAATCCGAAGCATTAATCTTAAAGAGCGAATTTGAGCCGTTGGATAAAATATCATGGCCAAAACCCGGAGACCTCATTAGAGTGGTTGTTGTACAGCTGCGCAGCGATTTGGGATATCCCATAGTTTCTTACAAAAAAATACTTTCAAAGGAAACATGGGAAAAAATATTTGCAATCGTAAAAACAGATTCTAAGATTGAAGGAACAGTAAAAAGGAAGATTAAAGGGGGGTTCATTGTTGACATAGGCGTAGACGCTTTTCTCCCCTTATCACAAGCTGATATTCGTCCGGTTAGAAAACCCGAAGAAATAATCGGAAAAAAATTCCAGTTTCTGATTACTGAAACAAACAGGGAAAAAAGAAATGTTGTGCTTTCAAGAAGAAAACTTTTGGAAGAAGAAAATAAAAAAACAAAAAATGAAGTACTATCAAAACTTTTTGAAGGCCAGATTATAGAAGGAAAAGTTAGTTCCATAGCAAAGTTCGGAGCTTTTGTTGATATCGGAGGCATTGAAGGCCTTGTTCATATCAGCGATTTGGCCTGGCATCATGTAAAAAAAGTTGAAGACATATTAAAAATCGGACAAACCGTGAGCGTAAAAATATTGAAAATTGATAAATCTGGCGGCAAATTGTCTTTAGGGATGAAACACCTTTCTCCCAGGCCGTGGGATACTGCGGTTGAGCGTTACCCCGAAGGCCTTATTGTTAAAGGGAAAGTGAAATCGGTAACCAGCTTCGGAATATTTCTTGAAATAGAGCCGGGCCTTGAGGGATTGATTCATGAATCTGAAATATCATGGGCCGACACCGGAACAAATTATAAAAAAATGTTTTCAGTCGGCCAGGAAGTTGAGGCAAAAATTATTTCCATTGATCCCAAGAACGAAAAAATGGCTTTATCCATAAAAAGAATGAAAATTAATCCTTGGGAAGAAGCCTATAACCGTTATTCTCCCGGCACAAAGGTTAAAGCAAGGATAACAAAAATAATGCCCTTCGGCGCTCAGGCAAAACTGGATGAAAACGTTGAGGGATTAATAAAAGTATCAGATATTTCCTGGGATAAAGTCTATGATCCTAAGGATGTGTTGAAAGTCGGAGAAACTGTTGATGTTGTGGTTATGGAAATAAATCCGCAGACTGAAAAGATCATAATTTCAATAAAAAATCTTACCGAAGATCCTTTGCAAAAGTATAAAATAGGCAAAATTGTTACAGGAAGGATTAAAAAAATAACCGAATTCGGCCTATTTGTTGAACTTGAACCTAAATTGGACGCGTTGTTAAGGCAGTCTGAAACGGGATTAAAAAAAGAGGAATCGGTTGGAGATCATTTCAAAGTCGGCCAAACCATTGAAGCAAAAGTAATTAAGGCAGATCTAAAGGAAAGAAAAATTGATATTTCCGTGAAGAAGCTGGACCGAGACAGGGAAAAGGAGCTCGTTAAAAAATATTCAAATAAAAACGAGCATCCTAAACTCGGAGAAATACTTGAAGAGGAAAACTAGAATTATTCAACGGTTATCGTTTTATCAAGTTTTCCGAACTTGCTGCAATCGGCTCCTAAAGCAATTTTATCGCCTTTTTTTAACCCCGGGATTATGTAATTTGCGATTTGATTAACTTTATTCTCTTGAATGTTGTAGCTTTGTTTTATAATAGGCTTATTATTAAGCGAAACCTTAATTTGTTCAATGTAGTGGTTGGAAGGATTTGCGACATTATGAGTTACTATAACGTCTATTTTTTCTCCCGATACTTTTATGTCAATATTTTGAGGCGGGTGCGCGATTACTCTGATGGAAAATAAACTGACCGTGAAAATGGCTGCAATTAATACTTTCATTTTTCCTCCCTGCGGTTTCATTTCTTGGCTTTGCCACCATAAGTCTTTAAGCTGAACCCAGATTTTTCAGTAGAAAAATCTGCACGGAGTGCCGCACCATTTAAAAGTACTGAAATATGAAGTGCTTTAGATAAGCGTCAGATGAAAATCGTGTAAACATTATCGTTGAACACTCTTTAAATGGTGCGGGGTTAACCCAGCTCGTTGAAAACGGGCTGTCCCTTAGGGACAAATTTTGCAACAGATTGTAAAATTTGGGTTAAAAAGCCAAAATGTTTTTTAAAGTTAAAATATCTTAAAATCAATTATATAAAGCAACGGAAAAAATGTCAACAAGCAAAAGGGCGGGAGGTTTATATGCCTATTTATGAGTATCTTTGCAATAAATGTAAAGAAAAATTTGAGAAACTTATTATTGAAAAAGGAAACACCGTAAAATGCCCGAAATGCGGATCGGCCGAAGTTGAAAAACAGTTCTCGTCTTTTTCCGGAGGCAGTTCAAAAAAGACGGCCAAAGCATCCTGCCCAAGCGGAGGGTGTTGCCCGGGATGTAATTTAAATTAGTGCGGTTGACTACCAGTATTAATATTGTTATAATCCCTTTTTTAAGAAGGTTGAGCACACCATACTCCTGGAGGATAAAAAAGCAGAAAATGAAGAATGAATTAATGATTCGCGTGCCATATGCCGATACTGACCAAATGGGTATGGTTTATTATTCAAATTATCTTGTTTATTTTGAGCGCGGGAGAACCGAATGGCTGAGAAATCACGGTCTTACTTACCGCGATTTGGAAGCAAAAGGCGTATATATTCCGGTTATTGAAGCCAACTGTAAATATATTTCCCCGGCCCGTTACGATGATGAAATAAAAGTTGTTACTAAAGTCTCTGATGTGGGGCCCGCTTCCGTTGAATTTTCGTATGAAATATTCAGCAAAGATAAGCTGATAACAAAAGGAAAGACGAGACATCCTTTGGTAAACAGCAGCTTTAAGCCGATTCGTTTACCGGATGAAATACAAAAAGTATTTGAAAAAGCCCTGTAATAAAGGTGAGAAAAATGATGAGAGATAAAGTAGAAAAAGCTATAGCGAAAATACGCCCTCATCTTCAGATGGACGGAGGCGATATTGAACTGGTTGACGTAAGCGCTGACGGAGTGGTGAAAGTCAGGCTTAAAGGGGCGTGCAGCGGTTGTCCCATGTCCGCATTGACTATGCAAAACGGTGTAGCCAGGGTATTAAAAGAGGAAGTCCCCGAAATTAAGGAAGTGCAGGCCGTATAGAATCTAAATTTATGCTTGTAGGGCTTATTTCAGACAGCTATGAAAATATGCCGTTTATTAGAAAAGCGGTTGAGTATTTAAATAAAAATAAAGCGGATATTGTTTTGCATGCAGGAGATATTATCTCGCCGATTACAATTAAAGAATTTGAAAAGCTGAACAGTAAAATGATTGCGGTTTTCGGAAATAACGACGGCGAGAAAAAAATGTGGCGCGAAAGAATAAAAAATATCGGGGAAATTCACGATACTCCTTTTGAGCTGGTTATCGGAGGAAAAAAAATTCTTTTGACTCATTCTCCTGAAAATCTAAAGGTTTTGGCTGAAAGCAATAAATATGACATAATAGTTTACGGGCACACGCATAAACCGGACAACCGGATGGTAGGAAAAGCTCTTGTGGTTAATCCCGGTGAACTAGGCGGCTGGTTGTACGGAAAAATCACTATCGGTCTTTTAAAGATTCCTGAACTAAAAACAGAGATTCTGGAGCTTCAGTAAAAAAACAGGCCAAGGTTTAGGTTAAGGTTTAGGAGAAAAAAGAGCAATGCTTGTTTTGATTTTCTTAACCTAAACCTGTATTTATCTCAACCTGCAGTTAATTGGAGGTATTATGCTTAAAGCTCGCGACATTATGACCAAAAATGTAATTACAATAAGTCCCGACAAGACGCTTGATGAAGCGATTAAAATTCTTGTTGACAACAAGATTTCCGGAATGCCGGTCTGTGATGATAAGAAAAAAGTTTTAGGTATGATTTCGGAAAAAGATGTTTTAAACTTTATTTTCAGCGGCAATACTAAAACAACAACTGTTGGAGAGGCAATGAGCAAAGAAATAATAAGTTTTAATTCAGATACGGATATCGATAAATTGAGCCTGGTAATGAGTGAGAAAAAGATACGCCGGGTTCCCATTATAGACGACGGGGTGCTGGTGGGAATTGTTTCAAGACGAAGCATAATCAAAATTGTTTTGGATATGCCGAAGTAAATCTGATGATGAATCAATAATCTTTAATTCTTTGTTTTAGCAGTTTATTAGCAATTTGAGATTTGAAATTTGATATTTGAATTTGGTAAAGGCAGGATAGCTCAGAGGTAGAGCAGGGGACTCATAAGCCCTTGGTCGTGAGTTCAACTCTCACTCCTGCCATTTGGTTTGGCAAACACGCTCCTTTTTCTGTTACAAAGCAGATGTTTTGGCTGCAACTTCAAAATCTTCGCCTAACGTAGCGCTGGGGCTACGAGTCGGCTCAGATTTCTTCGTTTCGCCTAAAATCTCTGCTTTTCACTACGAAAAAGAGCATGTTTGCCAAACCGTTAGGAATAATTAAAAGAAAAAGCTGTTAACTAATGAACATGTGAACTTATGAACTTAAAATAAACGGAGGAGAGATGTTAAAATTCAATAAATATAGAAGGACGCTTGAGCAGGAAGAATACCATTATGAACTTCATGATGTAAAGGAACCAAACCTTTATAGGGACGTTTTTCCCTATTCCGAGATACCAAAAATAACTTTCAATAATCGTGTAGTTCCTATGGCGCCTCCGGAAGAAATATGGATAACCGATACGACTTTCAGAGACGGCCAGCAGGCTCTAACTCCGTTTTCAATTGAACAAATAGTGGAGCTATATGATTTGATGCATCGTCTTGGAGGTCCCAGCGGTATAATAAGACAGACAGAATTTTTTATTTATTCAGACAAAGATAAGCAAGCGATGAGAAAATGCCAGGAAAAAGGATATAAGTATCCTGAAATAACTTCCTGGATCAGGGCTACAAAAAGCGATTTTCATCTTGTAAAAGAAATGGGGCTTAAAGAAACGGGGATTCTGACCTCAAGTTCAGATTATCATATATTCCTGAAATTAAAAAAAACTCGCAAAGAAGCGCTTGAAATGTATCTTGACATTGTTCGTGCCGCGCTTGAGGAAGGAATAGTTCCTAGATGCCATTTTGAAGATATAACTAGGGCTGATTTTTATGGTTTTGTTGTGCCTTTCGCTTCTGAATTGATGAAACTTTCTAAAGAGGCAAAGCTTCCCGTAAAAATCCGCGCCTGCGATACTCTTGGTTTTGGGGTTGCATATCCCGGGGCATCGTTGCCAAGAAATGTTAACGGAATAATGTACGGTCTCATGCAGCTTGCGGGAGTTCCGTCAGAATGGCTTGAGTGGCACGGCCATAATGATTTTTACCGAGGCCTTACTAACGCGACATTTGCATGGCTTTACGGATGCAGCGGTATTAACGGAACACTTTTAGGTATCGGAGAGCGGACCGGCAACACCCCGATTGAAGCTCTTTGTATTGAATATGTTGCTTTAAGGGGAACTACTGACGGAATGGACCTTTCAGTAATAACCGAGATCGCAAAATATTTTGAAGAAACAATTGGTTACAAGATTCCTCCTATGCAGCCGTTCGTGGGGGCGCATTTTAATGTTACAAGAGCCGGTATTCATGCCGACGGGCTTCTTAAGGATCAAGAGATTTATAATGTGTTTGACACTGAAGCGATACTTAAAAGGCCTCCCGA
>JAPLKN010000029.1 GCA_026388075.1 Elusimicrobiota bacterium | reverse complement strand
TCGCGTTCATTAACAGTTAATCTGTGATACTGGGTCATATGCAACTCCTTTCGTCCTGTATAATATACAGGAATCAAGTGTTGCATTGGTAACTTGAGCTTACCCTTCCCCTATTTCCTTTTCTTCGGCCGGCCCGCTTTTTTCAAAATTAGATTTTTGTTTAGTTTTTTCTCAAGCACACTTAAAAAACTATTTCCGCCAAAAGGTCTTCCTGCAGATGTGCATTTCCGTATTCGATTGTTAAGTTCTTCGTTCATTTCAAAAAAGTATTTCTTGTAGGTGTTTATATCAAGAACTTCTATTCTTTCCTTATCAAGTATTTCGTCATTATATCCCTTCAGATGCGCGCCCGCACTTGACCAATTATACTCTTCGGCATACTTCGTCATCCCTCCCCTTATGGGATTTGTTTCAATGTACTTCATTGCCGCAAACAAATATTCGTTTTTATCTACTATACATGAAAAGAAACGGTTTTGCCACAGTCGTCCGCTGCAATTATACTTTTTGTTAAAATATTGAGTATAAATTAAATTTGTTCCGCCAATTCCTCTAGCCAAGGAATAATCATGTGCAGGCACGCAAATTAAATGAACATGATTATCCATAAGACAATACCCCCAGATTTGGATATTATATTTTTGTGAATATTTTTTTAAAGTTGAAAGATAAAATTTTTTATCATGATTATCTAAAAAGACACGTTGTTTGTTATTTCCACGTTGAGTGATGTGGTGGGGATAACCGATGGCAAATACGCGAGCAATTCTAGACATATTATAATCTTATTAAAACTTTTTTCTTATGTCAATAATACGGGAAGTGTCCCTAGTTTTAGCGGGGGAGTAGATAAAGGCGGGATGATAATTAGAAATGCTGTTAAATCAAAAGAAACATGAATAAGAGATTCTATTTTTGCCGAAAACTTTTACTTTTTTTCTTCTTTGCTTTCGCTTGTTTTCGTCAAATCTAGTCTATAAAATTCCTTACTTTGAGGAAATTCAAGCTGAAAATCGTTTATATTCTCAATTTCAATTTTTGCCTCTCTTAAAGCGACATCAAGCAGGTGCCCGCCCACTTTCTTGTCATCTGAAATAAAATGGAAATGATACCCCGGAAAATTTATTCCATCCATAAATTCAGGAAATCTAAACCCTATCAAGAATCCTTTGATTTTACTAAACTCAAATACCGGCTCTTTTTTTGTAATTTCCGATAGCTTCTTGTACGGTTTTTCCTGTTTTGGCACGCTTCTCACTTTAATATATTCAAAAGTTCCTTCAATCTTCAACGCATATATTATATTTTTTGTCGGTATGTTATTGTTAATATATCTTTGCAGTTGTCTTAAACCCATCTCTTTCTTTGCTTTAAATGATTTGTTGCTTTTGAAAAAAGTAAGCGTTGCAAATGGAGATTTTTCGCTTTTTTCTACTTCTGCAATTTTCCCATCAGCGCCAATTTTGTAAAAAACTCCTTCAAGCAGTACCATTTCCCCATCCAATTGATTAAATGTTCCTACCCCAAAATCACCTTTTGAGGCAAGTTCATCACAAGAAATTGTTCCGTCATAATTTCCTGCCATAAGTGCATTTAATGTTGAATTTTGAAATAGAACATTCTTGTTTTCTTCCCCTATTAAATATTGAGCGGATATGCAAAGGAGAAATAGCATTCCAAGGAACAAAAAATATTTTTTCATTCTATCCTCTATTATTATAATTATTAACTAATATATATTAAGACATCCTTATTGATAGGATGTCTTTTGAAACAAAGAAGTCCTATAATATAAAAGTAATTGTTTTATCAATTGAATTACAGCGATTTAAGGAGTAATTTTGTAAACTATATCGCCTTTACGAACTCGGTCGCTGACTTTTATTCCGATTGAATCCCCTTTTTTAGCATTGCTTACCGTAAGATGTTGTATCTGCATGGAAGAAATACCTTCAGTAAGATCGGTAGTATGCCCCTTAATTCGTATTGTATCTCCGGTCTTAAGTTCCCCTTCCAGGATCAATGCTGCAACTCCGACTTTGGCGAAATAGTCATCTACTATTCCGATTTTTACTTCCATATTTTGTTCACCTCCCTTGGGAAACAAAGTTTCCCTTCGGCGCTCGGCTTCACGAGATAAACTCGTATGCCTCGCTGAACCCTTCTTTATTGAAATTTTGCTCGTCCGCCTGCGCAATTCGTGTTATCAAAAAGCAGGGCTATTTCCGCCTGAGGCGGACAGGCTGCCCTATTGGGCCTATTTAATTGTTAATAATTTTAGATGCAAAGAACTTACTTAATTTTCCTTGCTCCGGGCAGTTCTGCTTTTACGACTTTTGGCAGTTTGCCAAAAATATTTTTGTAAACTTCTTTGTATTTGTCTTTGCCGCAGACCATCATAAATGTTAGCGGCATAACTTTTTTTGCCTGCTGGCTCATTGAACGGGCAATATTTTGTATATCCCATTGGGCGTGAGTATCTTCCCTCAGTCGGGAAAGATGGTACAATTCCCTTGCATTAAGCCGGCAAAGCACCCGTTTTCTATGCGAATTAGTAAGTATATAAGGAACTATTATTGGTGAAATCTTTCTTAATTTCTGGTAAACAACTTCTGTTTTGGAAATAATTTCTCTAAAATGTTTCTCAAGCCCGGTTTCTTTTATTGAATCCGGGACGGTTATGCCAAGAGAAGTATCATACTGCTGAGCTGTTATTGTTGCCATTCTGTGGCGCTTAAGCTGGCCGAAACAGGCGGATGAAAGAATTATGTTGTAGGTTAGATTTGCGTATTCAAATTCTCGCAGTACAGAATCGTAAAATTGAAGGTTATAAAAAGCTGATTTGAATATGTTTTCTTTCGCTTTTTTTGGGAGTTTACGTGCGGCGGAAAGACATTTATCAAAAGAAAGATCTGATGAAGTGTGAATTAACGCCGCGGCAATTAAATCATCTCCCGATTTGCTATAGTCCACAAGCTTTACCCCGTTAGAGAATGCCAACGGCTCCTGTCTGCGGATTGAAATCATGCTGTTAGATGGAGGTATAATGCCTCCATCTCTATTCGCGAAACGCCCGTTGTCTCTAACGGGGTTTACTTCAGAGTTTTTTTCGGAATTTTTTGTTTTTATAAGTTTTGAAACCGTTTTTCTTAAATCAGGATATGTTTTCAAATCTTTATCATTTGCCTGATGGAAAATAACAATTGAAGGAGCTACTTCAACTATTTGTTCATAAATTGCCCTTCCCATGGAGCGGACTTCTTCCAAGGGATTTGATGCAAAACGCCTTAGCATCAATTCAAGGTTTCTGGCATTTACTGTAAGCCCTGCCTGGGATTCTGTGGCAAGCGCGGTAATATATCTTGCATCCTCTTTTGCCCATCCCTCCAGGAGATTATGATTCTTGGGATCCTGAGCAAGTTCAAAATGTTTCTTAAAAACATATTCCTTTAACTTTTCAAAATATTCGGAATACGCTTTATTCTGTATTTCAATGATTTCAACAAAATCTTTTTCAAGCGCCGTGCCTATTACCTCTTGAGGTATAACAAAATCTTTATTCAGCGTTATATATCTTTGTGATTTTTCAGTAAAAGAACTTAAGCGGAATTTTTCAAGCTCCTCCATTGCGTATCTTGAAATTCCGACGACATCCAGATTAAAAACCGCGTGTTCCGCAACTGAATGATGCCCCATTTTAAATATTATCGTCTGGTTGGATTTTCTGGAGCGCTCAACTTCTTGACGGGCATCCTTTCTGATCTCTTCTATAGAGCGGGGATCTCGGCTTATCCTTGCGTATGCGGCAGATATTACTTCCGGGGTAAGTTCGCTTCTTTTGCCAGTAATATTTTGAAGCTCGTTTAGAACTTCTGTATCAACATTGTATCCTGCAAGATGAACTTTCAATAAATACCTTCCCTACATAAATTTTTCAAATCTTTCTTTTTTTGCTTTGCAGATCGGGCATATTTCCGGCGGGTTTTCTCGCGCGCAAAGATACCCGCATACTTTGCACCGCCAAACGGGCAAAGACAAACGACAATTCAATATATCTTTTTTATCTTGCAAAGAAGGCTCATCGCTTTTCATTTTTCTTCTTTCAGGCACTGAAGTGACTTTTTTCTTCCCTTTTGAAATTTCTTCGCTTACATATAGCCCGCAATAACAACTCCCAAATTCAGTTACATCGGGATCACGGTAATAACAAGGACAAATAATATCAAGGTCTTTTTCTTTGATTTTTGCAGCAAGCCGGCAAGGGCAGGACTGATATCCGTATCGTTTTTCATTTATTAAAAGGCCTTTAACAAGCGCCTTGGTAAATTCAATGTCCGGATTTAAGAAATATCCGTTTTTTTCCGCGTCTTCTTTAAGCCTTTTGTATTCTTTTTCTATTTCCTGATCAGAAACATGGACTTGCTGAATCATAAACCTATCTTTTCTCTGATTTTTTCAGGCTTGTACCCGATAATGCATTCCTTGTCGTCAATAACCACGATAGGAAAAGAAAGTTCCGGATTCCATTTTGATATTTCCTTATCCTTTTTTTCATCGCTTTCTTCGGCAAGATCAACATAAACGTAATCATAATCGACGCCTAGTTCGTCCAAAAGTTCTCTGGTTTTTTTGCACCAGATGCAGGTACTTAACGCATAAAGCAAAACCTTCTTTACTTTTTTCCCTTTCACATGCGCAGTTTTCATTTTTTCTCCCTGTTTATTTAAGAGGATAATCAGACAGTTTTACGAAACGCACTCCTCTTTTTTTCAACTCCGGTATTGTTTCTTTTATACCTTCGGCGGTTTCTTTTTCCGGGCGGTTCATATGAAAAATTATTATTGAACCGGGCTCTGCTTTTAGCAAAATATTTTTTATTTCCTCTTTATTTTTTGTCGCACCGTAATCGCCGTTAACATTAAAACCAACTATTTCATAACCCAAATCATTTATAATTTTGACTGCAACCTCATCGTAATGCGCTGTTCCCGAACGAAAATATTTTGGTTTTTTATTAGTTATTTCCTGAATTTTAAGGGCATTGAGTTCGGCTTCATCAAAAACTTCGCCCGCGCTCTTTGTTCCTTTTATCCCGTAAGCCGACTTTCCGCTAACTGAACAAGGCCTGTGATTTAGCCCGTGGTTTCCAATTTCAAAAAGTTCGTTTTTAGAAAGCGTTTCAAACTCTTTAGGAAATTTATCTATCCATCTGGCGGTGACAAATAGTGTTGCCGGAATTTTTTCCTGAATTAAAAAATTGATAAGGGCAGAGTCATATCCGTCGGTTTTAGAACCGCAGGCGTCAAAAGTAAGAGCCAATACTAAATCTTTCGTGTCCAGCTTTGTTTTTGTCTCAGGAAAATTCTCTCCCCACTTTTTCGGAATAAGCTTTCCGTATTTTGTGATAATTTTATTTCTTTCAAATGAAGAGTTTTTTGCGTATCCAAAGACATTTTCAATTAAGCAAAAAACAAATAGCATACAAAGAACTAAACTGATATTTTTCATTATTTTTGAAAAAATATTGGCGTTTCTATACTCTGCTTATTTTTTCTTTTCCTGTGGGATAGGTTTTTCAGCAATTGTGCCCGCTTTTACAAGATTCATTCCGCATTTAGGGCATTTTCCGGGTTTGCTGCTTTTCACATCAGGATTCATAGGGCAGTAATAAAGGTCTTTAGGTTTAGATACTTTTGCGGGCGTCTTTGCTGCGCCTTGTATTACCGCATGTCTGAAAGGAGGTTTTTCAAAATTCATTCCGCACTTCGGACATTTACCGGGCTCATCACTTTTCATTTCGGGATGCATGGGGCACGAATAAATATCGGAAGACGAGATACTTTCTGTTTTTGATTTTTTGCTTACAGAACTGCAAGAAGAAATACAAATAAACGCAAATCCGAAGGACACTAAAACAACGAACATCAATACTTTTTTCATATACTTTCCTCCACGTCTCGCCTGCTCATTTTCAATGAGCATGGCGGATCTATTTTACCCGCGAATCCGCAGGAACTTAATTTAAAGTATTTTAGGCAAATCTTGAGATGCCATTCATTAAAGGACGGCGAACCGAACCTCTTTCTAAAAAGATTTTTATGATTAAGGCAGGCTTACTTGCCTGTCATCGTATGGCCGCATTTCGGGCACCGCAGCGCCGAACATCTGAAGCCCTGCTTGTGCGGAGTTTCCTGTCCGCAATTAGGGCACACGCAAACCCCGAGCCCTGCCCCTTTGAACGGATTAGAATGTTCCTTGCCGGAAGCCTGTTGAGATCCGTGCATAAAAGGAAATTTCGCTTTTAAACTATTTTGCGGATTTCTTTGCATTTAAAATCCTCTCCTATTGAAAATTGCTTGTGATATTATATAAATAAAATTATTTTATATCAACCCAAAGACTGTTCACGAGTTCACGGGTTGACTAGTTCACGAGTTTTTAAATTGTTTTTGTTTGTAAAATCCAAGAGTTGTGTTTACAGTTTTCCCCCATTGAGCTGCTTATGAGTCGAGCATTTTTCAGGAAGTCTTCGGTTTTTCGTGTATAAGCCCCATCCTGGCTGGAAGCCGAAGGGGCGAGTCCTTCGGCAAGCTCAGGATGGTGAGCCTGCCGAACCATTGAAAAACCGCCTGAAAAATGTGAGCGAATGGCTCAGGGGCACATTTCTTTTGGTTCATTTTCTTTGGGTGCACAAAGAAAATGAACTGTGGGGTGCAGTCCTTCGGCGTTGCTCAGGATGTTGAGCGAAGTCGAAACAGGGCAGAACAGCCCCGCGACGCTCTTGACAGGAATACATTTGTATGCTATTATAAAACAGGGCTAAGGGATAAGAGTTAAGGAATAAGTAAAAATCAAATGGAAAAACTTACCGTTAAACAAAAAAACATATTAGAATTTATTTCCGGTTTTGTATCCGAATCAGGCGCTCCACCCACAATCCGCGAAATAGCATCTGCTTTTAAAATTACCATCAGCCCCGTTCAAAAATACATAAAAATATTGATAAAAAAGGGGTATCTGAAACAAACACCGCTAATTTCAAGAGGATTAACTCTTACTTCACATAAACCCCTTGTGCCTGTGCCGTTAGTCGGAAGAGTGCGCGCAGGAAACATTTCTGAAGCTATTGAAAATATTGAAGGCTATCTGCATATAGACCAAAACATTGTAAGGCACGGAGAGTATTTCGCCCTTACCGTTAAAGGCGACAGCATGTCCGGCTCAGGCATTAACGAAGGCGACACGGTAATCATTCGTAAACAAGTAACCGCAAACCATAATGAAATTGTAGTTGCTATGATCGGCGGAGATGCCGCCGTAAAAAAGCTGTACCGGACAAACAAAGACGTATACCTTATTTCCACAAATCCGAAATATGCCCCCATTAAATCATCGGAAATACAAATTGCAGGAAAAGTAGTTTATCTTACCCGGTCTTACAAATAAATTAGCGTATAGCGTAGAGCGGATAGCGGATAGAAAAAACCTAAGACTTGTTTCTGCCGTTCCTATACGCTAAACGCTATCCCTGCCTCCGCCTGAGGCGGACGGCGCTATACGCTAGTGATTAGCATGGAACAAACTGAAATTAATGAAATTATTGATGTCGGCGCGGTTTTCTCTAAAAAGCACATTAAACCGAAATGGTTTATATGGCAGAAAAGAAAATATCTTATAACCGAAACCACTTACACATGGGATGAGGATGTCGGATCTGAGCGCATAATACATTTTTCAGTAACTGACGGATCAACTCTTTTTGAAATTTCATTGAACCAAAAAACCTTTGAATGGCGCCTTGAAAAGACCACCCTCGACTAGCGTATAGGAAATAGCGTGTAGCGTATAGAAAAGCCTAAGGTTTATCTTGTCGTTCCTAAACGCTATACGCTCTACGCTATCCGCTAATTTTTTATGGAAAGAACCATTTTTTTAATTGATATGAACGCCTACTTTGCTTCCGTGGAACAATCTATAAACCCCTCTTTGAGAGGAAAACCTATAGTTGTTTGCGGGGAAGGAAGGACTGTTGTAACTACGGCATCCTATGAAGCAAGGAAATTGGGCGTTAAAACCGGGATGAGCCTGCCAGAAGCAAAAAAAGCATGCCCGCAACTTGTCCCTGTATACGGCGACATGAATAAATATGTACACACGACACACCGTATACACAAAATTCTTCTTGAATACACGGATCTTTTGGAAGCATTTTCTATTGATGAAAGTTTTATTGACGTAAGCCACCTATGCAAAAAAAAAGATGACGCAAAAAATATTGCCCGCGAAATAAAAAGAAAAATAAAAGAAAAACTCGGGCTTTTATGTTCAATAGGCATAGGCCCGAATAAGGCAGTTGCAAAAATAGCCAGCAAGATGCAAAAGCCGGACGGTCTTGTAGAAATACGAAAGGAAGATATCCCTGACGTTTTTGAAAACCTTTCTCTTGAAAAACTTCAGGGTATCGGAATCGGAAAAAAAGTATCCGAAAAATTAAAATCCCTCGGCATAAAAACTGCCAAAGACCTGGGCAATGCGCCTTTGTCCTTATTGGTGCATCATTTCGGAATAATCGGCAATTACCTTAAAAACATCGGCCAAGGGAATGACAATACCCCTTTAAAAAAATATTTTGAATACGAGCAGGCAAAATCCATCGGGCATTCAAGGACTCTTTTAAAAAACACCCGGGATATTAACGTTATAAAATCATACCTTATGATGCTTTCTGAAAAAGTCGGAAGCCGGCTTCGTGCTTCAAGCCTTGAAGGAAACACAATAAATTTTTTTCTGCGATACGGCGATTTCACGCATTTTGCAATGCAGCATAACCTTAAAAACGCGATCAGAGACTCTTCAGACATTTATCGCCACGCTAATGCCTTATTCCAAAAAGCTCTCCCGCTTCAGAAACCGGCAAGAATGCTCGGAGTAAGCATAAGCCGGCTTTCCCCGCAAAATGGGCAAACTTATTTTTTTGATGACTACTATAAGAAAATAAAATTTACTGAAACTCTAGATTCAATAAACAAACTTTACGGCCCTTTTACTATCAAGCCGTCGTCGGTACTAATAGCCGAGAAATTCGGGATTAAGGAAGGCTGCGGGATGGTGGCAAAGTCCCGTAAAAAATTCTCATTTTCCGATGACATTTAACTGAATACAGTACGTTAACGAGTTTTTTTAAAAATATCAAAAAATTCTATTTTTTTACGGGACAAAAATCCTTAAAAAATATTTTAAAATATTTGCGTAAAAGCTCCGAAAATATGCTATAATCTTTTCGGGTTTAGCAGCCCAAATAAGCATCCGTTTTTCGGGTGACAGAAGAAGGCAGGTGAAGTAAAGCAATGGCAACAGGAAAAGTGAAGTGGTTTAACGATGCAAAAGGCTTTGGTTTTATTACCAATGATGACGGCAGCGGCGATGTATTCGTTCATTATTCCGCGGTAACCTCCGAAGGATTCAAAACCCTGGCGGAAGGCGACAAAGTGGAATTCAGTGTGGAAACATCCGACAAAGGTCCAAAAGCAACTAACGTAAAGAAAATCTAGTTTTACAACATAGATAGCTTTTGACTTTGCAAAAATAGAAAAACCCTGATTTTTAGTCAGGGTTTTTTTATTTTCTATATTTCTAGAAATTTGTTCAAAGATAAGACGATTTAGTGGGGCTATCCTGCCCCTACGCCCCCGATTACTTTTCTTTACTTGCCTAAAGAAAAGTAATCAAAAGAAATGCACCCACTGAGCCACTCGCTCAATATTTTTTCGGCGGCTCCGGAACTTGCCCTTCGGCTTCGCCATGATGGGCTTCAGACATCCTCGCCGAATACCCCCGAAAAAAATCTCGCTCATTGACGGCTCAAAAGGGGTAAAAAACTCCTTACAAATTTATAATGAAGAGTCGGCCTATGCTGTTACTGGTGCCTGGTTACCGGTTTCTGGTAACTAATTAAGCGTTTGATGGAAACGGCGGTTGGTAACAAACACGATGATAATAGTCATAACAACTAAAACAGCAAGGTTAGACCAAACCATTTCAGGATTGGCGCCTTTTAGCATAATATTTCTTAAAATACTGATAAAATATTTCAAAGGATCTAGGTAACCGATAAACCTTAAAACCGGTGGCATGCTTTCAACCGGGTAAAATATCCCGGACATAAGCGCCGCCGGAAATAAAAACAGGAAAGTTCCCATCATTGCCTGCTGCTGATTTTTAGCAAATGTTGAAATTAGCATCCCAATACTCACAGTCGCGCAGACAAATATCAGAGCCGCAAGACCAACCAGAAACACTGATCCCCTAACCGGCATATCAAAAATTACTATTCCGGCTAAAAGGATTAGCGAAGCGTCGCAAAGGCCGATAATAAGATACGGAAGAGTTTTTCCTATAATTATTTCTATATTTTTAAGCGGGGCTGCTATTATTGTTTCAAAAGTCCCCATCTCTTTTTCGCGCGCTAAAGACATCCCCGTCAACATCATCGTAACAATACAAAGTATTAACGTCATTACTCCCGGAACCATAAAAATATTTGTCTGCAGGGTAGGATTAAATAAAATCCTGACATCAAATGAAACGGGCAAAGTTTTCGCTTGAGCAGGGAATCTTTCAATGATAAACTTTTTTGTTATGGAATTTATATATGCCTCAATAGCCCGCGCTTTTAATGAATTTTGAGAATCAATCAGAAGCTGAATTTTTGCACTGCCTTCTTTTTTTATAGTTTTTGTAAGGCCGTTGCGCGGCATAGATAAAACTACATCTGCTTTGCCGGAACGGATAATTACTTCGGGATCACGGCTGATTAGTTCTGCTCCTACAAACCAGCCTGAAGCATATATATTTTCTGAAAGCTGTCTTGCGATATAGTCGCTCGGTTCATAAATAACCGCCATTTTTAAGTTCCTGAACTCCATTGAAATTGCATAGCCAAAAAGGAGAAGCTGAATAAGCGGTGCGGCAAAAATAAACACCCTCATAACAGGATCCCGCAGTGTTTGGGCAAACTCTTTTTTTAAAAATCCCAAAATAGTCTTATTCATGGCTCAACATCCTTTTTGGATTTTTTTACTGCAACGAAAATCAGAAAGAGCATCATTATAATCAAAACTGTAAACGGCAAAGACAAAGCTATTAGCCCCGAACCTTTAAGAAAAATAGCTCTTATTATTTCTATAAACCATCTCGGAGGAAGAATCATAGTAAAATATCTGAAAAAAATAGGCATATTTTCTACGGGGAAAATAAATCCTGAAAGAAGAAGGGATGGAAGAAGCCCGACTATAAAGGAAAACTGCATTGCTTTCTGCTGCTGGCGTGTAATATCACGATTTCCAAAGGAGTAACCGGCGTTGACAAAAGCAATTCCATTGAACCGTTTTCCCATTCTCTTGCAACGGTTAATGCGGTCATAAGTATTGATAAAAGGCCGATTATGATTACAATAAGCCCGGGAACAATAAACCATTTTGTATTTAGTTCCGGATTATATAAAAACCTAGTTTCATAATCTATCGGACTTTTATAAGCAGCGCCGGTAAGCCTGCGAATCACAGCCTGATTAATGCCTGCGACATATCCATTTACAGCGCCTGCTTTTCTGTTATCCGTTCCGTCCATAAGGAGTTGAACTTTATCTCCTTCACCCGATACGATCTTTTTCCCGAACCCGGGATTAATAATCAAAGCCATAAACGAGCGTTCCGATTCAACATCCGAAATGGGGTTCCCTAAATGGTAACCGCTTGAAGGCACGAAATACCCTGACGACGAAAAAACCGAAACGAGTTCTCTGGATTGTCTTGAATGGTCAAAATCAAATACAGAAAGTTTTATACCTTTAAAATCAAAATCTATCGCAAATCCGAAAAATATCACGAAAACTATCGGTATCCCTATCGCCATTCCGAGCGTAAAAGGATCCCTCAAAATATGCATTATTTCCTTTCTAGCAACTGAAAGGGCCCTGGAAATATTAAATTTTTCTATCATAAGAATCACCCTACTTCTTGGCTTACTTCTCTTCTACAAGCTTCATAAACACATCTTCAAGTGAAGGCTGTATTCTTTTTGCTGAAAATCCCTCCGGCACATTTTCAAGATATTTTTCAATAAGTTGCTTGTTTTTAAAAACTGCGTGATACTTATGGCCGAAAGGCCAAATTTTTTCAATTGATTGATCTTTGTATATTTTATCCAGGCATTCTGCGCCGGTATTTTTGCAATATATTTCAACAAGACCTTCAGGATAAGTTTTAACTTTCAGCATCTCAGGACTATCCAATGCTATCAGTTTACCTGTACGCATTAAAGCGATTCTTTGGCATTCCTCAGCTTCGTTCAGATAATGGGAAGTGACAATTACAGTTTTTCCTTCTTTGGATAATTTATCAATTAACGCCCAGAACTTCTTTCTGACTTCCGGAGATACTCCGGAGGTGGGTTCATCCAAAAATATTATTTCAGGGTCATGCAATAAAGTAGCGCATAAAGAAACCTGCTGTTTGATACCGGAAGGCAAATCGCGTACCATCATATTTTCAGGATAATTGAACCCTATAAATTCAAAAAGTTCTTTAATCCTTATTTTTAAGGCCTTTTCTTCAATCTTTCTCAAAGAAGCCTTGAATTGCAGATTTTCAATTACAGTCAAGTCGTCATAAAGAGTAAACTTCTGCGACATATAGCCGACTTTCTTCTTTATATCGGTCCCCCCGTCACTAAAGCCATGTCCTGCTATTTTTACATCTCCTATGTTCGGAATCAACAAACCACACATTACCCTGATAGTTGTAGTTTTTCCCGCGCCATTTGCTCCCAGAAAGCCGAATATCTCGCCTTTGTTCACGCTAAAAGAAACATCATCCACTGCCGTAAAATCACCGAATTTTACGGTAAGATTAGATATTTCAATGGTTTTTTCAATTTCATTCATTTTGATTTTTCCTTAAGAATAAGTCATCAAAACTTTTAATTTTTTTCTTTTCTAATATAATTTCCGGAATGCCGCTTTCCAAAAGTTTTCCCGATTCAATAAAATGAACGCGCGTGCACCTTTCAGCTTCATCCATATAAGCCGTCGAAATAAGAATAAGAATTTTTTCATCAGAAAGCCGATACAATAAGTCCCACAGTTCTCTTCTTGAAATGGGGTCTACTCCGTTGGTAGGCTCATCCAAAAGCAGAACTGAGGGCGAGCGAAGAAGAGCGCACATAAGGCCTAACTTTTTATACATCCCGCCCGAAAGATTTATAGCTTTTCTGTCCTTGAAAACTTTAAGCCTGCTGATTTCAAGAAGTTCATTACTCTTTTTCTCGTACTCTTCCGGCAAAAGCTGATAAAGATCTCTAAAAAACATTAAATGTTCTTCAACCGAAAGATCGGGATAAAGGCTCGGCCGCGAAGGCATGTATCCTATGAAAGGCCTTATAGTTTCAAAAGCGATGGGTTTTCCGTTATCTATAAATTGAATGGTTCCTTTGGTAGGATTAAGTAGCCCTGAAAGAATTCTTAAAAAAGTAGTTTTTCCTGCTCCGTCGGGTCCGATTATTCCGTGAAGAAGCCCCGGTTCAAAGTTAATGCTCAAGTTGTCAATTGCCTGATTATTTTTGAAATTCTTTGAAAGATTTTTTATTTCTACGCCGACATTGGTGGGTTTATGGTTAGACATGTCATTCACCACCCTTTTTGGTAATCAGGGACACTTCCCATATATTTTTTTGCTTTTCATTGAACTTAGGCTCAACCTGCCATTTACGCCGGGAGTTTAACTTCGATCGTCATTCCCGGTTTAAGGAAACCGTCGCTATTTTCAAATTCTACTTTAACGCCATAAACGAGCCTTGTTCTTTCTTTTCTGGTCTGAACATTTCGCGGAGTAAATTCTGCCTCATCTTTGATATGCACTATTTTTCCCGGGATTTTTTTCATTTTGGACTCAGGAATAAATCCGTCTACAGGCATTCCAAGAGAAATCTTAGATAATAGCGGTTGAGGAACATAAACATAAGCCCATACCTTAGAAAGATCCGCCAAGGCGAGAAGTTTTGTACCGGGATTTACCATTTCGCCGGGCTCATGAAATTTCAAGAGAATAGTGCCGTCATTAGGCGCTTTTATTGTAGCCCAGCCGACTTTTACTAAGATATCGTCCCGTTTAAATCGGATGCGGTCAAAAGTTTCCTGATTCATGGAACCGGCTTTACGAAGCTCAACAGCGCGTTTATAATCCTTCTCTGCGGAATCATAGGCGATATTTATATCTTCAATCAAAAGTCTTACTAAAATGTCCCCTTTTTTTACTTTACTTCCTTCATCAACATTTATCTCGTCTATCGTGGCCGTCAGCCGGCTTGACAATTCTACTTCCGTTGCTTCAATGGTGCCCGCATACATAAATTCACTCTGTTTTGCCAGTTGGTAGATGATGATGCCAGCAACAATCACAATTACTAAAATCAATGGAATTAGTTTTGGTTTCATATTTTCCTCCCTTTCAAGACAGGTTGAGGTTGAGATTCAGCTTAAGTAAAAAATTCTGTTCCTCTCTTAATCTGCCCCACTCTCAACCTGTCTCCGTATTAACCTGCTGTTATTCTGCTAAGCTTGCCATTGTCACAAGATTAACCAGTATTTGAAATTTAGTTTTGACAGATTGTGTTTTTGCTTCCAACAAACGGTAATTTGCGTTTTGCACATCAATAAAGTTTGCCGATCCTGCTTTGTAAGAACTATAAACGATTTTTGAAAGCTCCTTTGCTTCAGAAACATATTGCTCATTCAAAACTTTCTGCTCCTCAAGATCAGCTAGCTGGTCAATAAGTTTCTGCCATTCTTTTTGCAGATCTCTCAATACCTGATTTCTTTTTTCGGTTTGCGCTTCGCCCAATAAAATATTTTCTTGGGACTTTTTTCTTGAAGCACTCCCTTCAAACAGTATCCAAGTCAGATTTACTCCCAAAGCATTTTGGTTAATAGCTTCAAGTTTAGGGCCATTCGGATAATCTAAAGATGTCCTTGCGCTAAACTGTAATTTCGGCCAGAGTCCTGAAGATATGCTTTTGGATAAAAGCTTTGCTGACTCAGCAAGTTCTTCCATGCTAATAACATTTGGATGGTTTTCGGAAAGTTTTGATTTTTTGTATTTTTCAAACTTTTTAATTAACGCATCCACTGGTTCTATTTCAAGGAAAAGTGTCGGAGAAGTAATATTTTTGGGTAAATTTTCTATAATACCGGCGCTGAAAGGAACCATCGGATTATCGCCGTATTTTTCATTTGTCAAAGCACTGAGATCGTCTAAACATTGGGCTAAATATGAGCGCGCGGTTCTTAGCTGTTTCATTTTAATAATAACTTCCTGATGAGCAGAAAGTTCGTCCATTCGGCTTTTGGCGCCGGCTTTTACGTTAATAACGATATCTTCGTATTGTGCCTGTAAAACTTTTAAGGCATCAGACAAAAGTAAAACCTGTTCATTTGCCAGGCCGGCTTGGAAATAAGCAACTCTTGCAGCAAGCATAATCTGTCTTTCGATTGTTTCCGTTTCATATTTTTTGGAAGTTGCCTGTGATTTAAAGCTGAGCCAGTTATTTCTTATTGCGTTTTTGTCCCATACTGTCCAATAAAGTGCCGGCCCAATGCTGTAGTTTGTATTGTCCCCTAGTTTTAGTGACCCGAATCCTTTGATAGGGATGTCTATTTCAGGAATAACGGATATATATCTATATGAACCCTCAAAATTTAATTTAGGAAATAGTTGCGCTTTAGCACTTTCTGACCTTTTAATGAAGGCTTCGGTTTCTTTTTGTGAAGCTTTTAAACGAGGTGAATTTTCAGCAGTTTTTTGCTCAATATCAGAAAGTTTTAGCGAGACTAATGGAATATCCTTAGCCACTAAAATAACTGAAAATCCAATCAATATTAGAGCCGTTAGTAAGGTGTGGATAACTTTTTTCATACTAATCACCCGGCGATACGCCTTTTAGGACAATTTCTACCCTTTGTTTGATAGACATATCAGACAAAAACATAGACTGAAACGGTTTAGTTAATATATTTATAAGCGTTTTTGAATAATATTTTTCAAATGCTTTCATAGCTAGATTCGGAATCGCGACGGGCACAATTAAACATAGTAACGCAGCCGGAATAGGAATATTTTTTGAAATTGAACCTTCTTTTTGGCATTTTTTGATAAGATCAAAAAGAATAAAAAAATGTTTTGACATGTTGATTTTTGCAAATTCCATTATCTCGCGGTTCCCCGAAACAATCTCTTCAAATAAGGGGAAAACCAGATGGCGGTGATCCCTTATAAATACCCCGATTTTTTCTAAAGCGTTTTTTAGATGCTCTCTTGCTGCCCCCCCTTCTTGGGTTTCGATTTCAAGAGTATTCAGGAATTCCCCATAAAGTTCGGTAAGAAGTATTTCAATGAATTTCTCTTTTGTTTTAAAATAATAGTTGAACATACCGAGATTTACACCTGCTTTTCTTGCAACATCCCGGATTCTGAGCCCCTTAAAACCCGTCTGAGGAATAAGCGCTTTGGCAGCTTCAATCATTCTCTTATCAGTATTAGTTGATGGCCTACTCATAATAGTACCTCTTAAATATATCAAAAATCAATTTTCAAATTTAAAAGTTTGAAAACAGAAACTGATCTTTTATATAGACTTGTATTTAATTTTTGACATTTGATATTTAATCTAAACTGTTACTATACCCCTGTATAATTATACAGCAGTATAATTACTTTGTCAAGTATTTTTTATTCTTTCCAATTAGGAGGACATTATTTGTTTCTGTTCTTAGTTATTAGCTTTAAAGCATGTTCCAGGTTGGTACGAGCGGCGGTTAGCTGTGGATTGAGTTTTAATGCTCCCTCAAAATCATTTATTGCCAATTGATATTTATTAAGCCTGGCAAAGACAACACCTCTATTATTATAAAACTCAGCATTTCCCGGGCTAAGCGCTATAGCATTAGAATAATCAGAAACAGCTTTATATAACCTGTTTGTTTTTTCATATATAAGGCCTCGATTATAGTAAATTCCCGGATTTTTTTGGCTAATTTTAATGCCGAAATTAAAATCCTTTTCTGCATTTGCATAATCACTAAGCAAAGAATATAAATTCCCCCGATTATTCAACGCATCAATATAACCCGGTTTAGATTCCAAAGCCTTAGAATATTCCTGCAGAGCTTTTTTGTAATCACCTTGTTCTTTATACGCGTCTCCCAACCCCTTAAGAGCTCTTGCCGTATTCGGATAAACTTTTAAAACGCTATTCCAAAGCGAAAAACTGCTTTTCCATGTTTTAGTTCTTTGAAAAGTCAAAAAAGCCAATATTAATATCATTAAAATAAGAACAATATCTGAAATAATCCTCTTGAACCTTTGTTTCCGGAAATAATTAAATCCTTCCGCGACAATGTAAAAAAGCCCGATAAAAGGAATATATGTATACCTGTCCCAGGGGATGTTTTGGCCGCTGGGAACAAGCTGAATAACGGGGAATATTGTAATAATAAAAAAAAGTGCTCCAAAAAATATTTTTCTTGTAAATTTCATTGAATATAAAACTATTGAAGTTATAACACCCATCGCAAATGCAGGAAATATTGAAATAAAAGTTATCCCTATAAAATCTTCGGGTTTAAAAGGATATCCAAAACAAATACTAACGGGATAAATCATTTTATAGATATAAAACACTATCCCAAATAAAGCATACTTCAAATTTAAGATAAAAGATTTTGCTAAGTTAGGTTCGCCGGATCCGTAGTGTATTGAAAACGCAATAACAGCAAACAGAATTGATAAAACAAAATAGGGTATTTTTTCATAAATTATTTTTTTAAAATCTTTTCTTTCTGAAATATAATCAAAAATGATAAGCGCAAAAGGCAAAGACACGGCCATTACTTTAGATAATAATGATAAAACAAATAATGAAATTGAAATTATATAATAAAATGCTTTGTTTTTTGTTCTATAGTACAGATAAGCTACTATCGATCCGAGAAAGAATATTGAATACAAAACATCCTTTCTTTCTGAAATCCATGCAACCGATTCCACGTGCATCGGATGTATACCGAAAAGTACTGCGGTAATAAAAGAAATTACTATGTTCCCGCTAATAAGTAAAAATATCCAAAATACAAGCAGGCAGTTTAGTAAATGGAAAACTAGATTGGTTAGATGATATCCCGAAGGATTTAACTTGAATACCTTATATTCCAAAGCGTAAGAAACCTGTACTAAAGGATGGTATAAACCGCAATAAGGTTTAGTAAAAATATCTTTAAGATTATTTAAAGAAAAAGACTTTATGGAAACATTTTCGGTTACTAAAACATTGTCATCGCAATTTACGAAGCTGTTTTTTAATGAAGGATAAAAAGAAAATAATACTGTAAAAATTAGAACAAATGAATAAATTAAAATTTTATAGTTGATTTTCATAAAATATTTTTCTTATTAAAAGGACAAATAAGCAGATATGCTAGTTTTGCGTGGATTTACCTGGTCCCAAGGGCCGAAATCTAGCTTCCCTTCAGAAACAGCAACAGTTACTTCTCTTCCCATAATCTGCCTTTTTAAATGAGCATCGCCGTTGTCTTCACCGGTGCGGTTATGGCGATATAAAGATATCGGTTCATGCGGAGCATTTTTTTCCAGCCAATCGTCAAAATCTTTTATAAGCCCCGATTCATCATCATTAATGAAAACGCTGGCGGTTATGTGCATCGCATTAACTAAACATAATCCTTCCCTGATTCCGCTTTCTTTTAACGCAGATTCAACATCAGGTGTTATGTTGATGTAATCTCTTCGCTGGATGGTATTGAAATAAAGATATTTTTTATAGGATTTCATTTTTCAATGGATTTTACAAAAACTTAGAAAACAATTCCTGAAGTTTTTCTCCTATTCTTTCGCCGAAACTTTCCGCAACCCTTCTTGTAAAAGACTCGGATTTAAATCTGCCCTGCAGCGCCTTGTACATTACTTGCGTGGAAGCTGTTTTAAAATCTATTTTTAATTTAAAAATATCACCGTTTATAGGCAAATCAAAAGCTACGTTATTGGCTTCAAAAAACTGAGTTGCGACATCTTTAGGAATACCAAATATTTTTTTTGAAGTAGACTCCATGCTTAACCTGTTTAAAGTTATCATATTGCTCGCGGTAATCCAGTTTTCAGTACAGTTTACATTACTGCGGATTTCAAGCGTGCCGTTTTTTAATATAATTTCATCATTGCCTTTCAAGAAGGGAGAAAAATAGGGAACATAAATATCCGTTGCTTTAAATTCACCCGCAAAGTTATACTTAGGCGCAAGCGAATTAAAATTTAAATTCAAATCTAATACGCCCGGTTTTACTGACGGTATCTTTGCTGACGCTTTAACTCTAACCTGTTGGCCAATGACTGCGACATCTATAGGCAGGTTTTCAACACTCATATTAAAATCTGTTAAGATGCAATATATAAATTCTTGGGCCCGACCCCGAGGCCTCTCAGTCCGGAAATATATGAAAGGATGGAATCCTTTTTTGAAAAGTCATTTGAATCAGTATTTAGTGTGGGCTGCATTAACACCACTTTATCAATTATCAATTTGTTTTTCGGCAGATCGGACAAAGATATTTTTAAAGAAATAGCAGGAATAGAAAGAGCCGGCCTTTCCAATCCTTTTATAGAACTTTCAACCCTTACGCCTTTAAGAACTACTTCGCCGTTAAGCAGAGAAACCCCGATACTCTGTGCGCTGATATTTCTGTGAAATAATTCAGGCACTTTCTTGTTAAAAATATTCAAAAGGTATCCCCCGGCAAAATGTTCCAATCCGAAATTTACTGAAAAAACAGCAAAAGCGATGCCCAGAACAAACGAAACTAAAATAATAAGCGGGATTTTTATGGATTTCATTTTCACTCCTTGATTATTTTATTTTTAAGCAAATACTTTAAAAAAAGCCTGTCCGTCATCCTGCACTATAAGCAGATAAGAAGGTTTTGCATTCCAGCATCCGAGATTAAAATATTCTACTCCGGCCTTTTTGATATTGTAAACAAAATGCGTGTGCCCGCAAATTACCACATCCTGCTTTTTCTTTTTGGCATATAAAAGGGCTTTTTCCGCTACCTGCTCAGTAAGCCTAAGCCATTTGTCAGCAAAGCGATTTGTAATAAAATCAATAAATCGTGAAGAAACAATCCTTTGTAAACCTGTATAGATACCTGCAAGAATTCTTCCTAAAACTTGGTTTTTTGTCATAAAGCTGTCAAACTGGTGGCCATGCGTCATGAGAAATTTTATTCCGTTAACCTGCCAGCGGTATTCCTTATGAACAGGTATACCTATAAGATGTGACATAAAATAATAAAATTTGCTGTCATGGTTGCCTTCTACCCAGATTACTTCAACACCTCTTCGGGAAATCCTTCCGAGATGAGATAAAAGCTCCCAATGTGTAGTAGTGAGCTTTGTGAAATTTAAATCCTCAAACATATCCCCGCCGATAATAAGTTTTTTAAATTTTAATTCTTTTAGAGCGTTTAAAAGATCAAATGCTCTGCTTACGGGAGAGCCTAAATGAACATCAGAAAATAAAACTGTATTTATTTCACTCATTTTAGGAAAGAATGTAAATTTAGATTTGGATATATTTTATTCTCCTTCGCCAAATACCCCCCTCGTTTTGCTTCGCTAAACGAAGCAGGGGGGGATGAAGGCGGGGAGAACCCCCATGTCTAGTTTTGCCCTGTGAAATGCAAAGCATTTCCAGGACAAAAGTCCCTGAAATCGCATTTTCGATTTCTAGGGGTCTTAGACAAAACTGTGCGGGGTGGCTTCGGAAGAATTCCGCATTGATACCCCGCATCTTGATGCGGGGTGCTTCATTGGACTTTTAAAAATATTTTGCCTAGAATACTTTTTTTCCAATCCTAATTAAATTTTGCGTTTAAAATTATCATTACAGGAAGATGTGACTGTCTAATAACGTTAAAAACCCCTAACTGAACTCCTTCCATATTTTCAGCAAGATTAACTAAGCCTATCTGAACGCCCGTCACTTTCTCTGACACATTAACAATACCTATCTGAAGCCCTTTTATTGAACTATTTGAAGTTACTAATCCTGTTTGAAAGCCAGTAAAATCATTAGTAAAAGAAATTGCGCCTAAATTATATCCTCGTACATTTTCGGACAAAGAAATAAGCCCGGCTTTGGCTCCGTCAAAATCCTGTGTCTTAGAATAAACCGCCATCTGCGCGCCTTTTGACTTTTCTGCTATTTCTGCATATAAGAAAGAAAACTGAAACCCTGTAACCTTCTTGGATTTAGTAGAAATTATTGCAAAATCAAGCCCTTCAACAATATCCTTCTTTGGCGTTGAAATAGACGGCACTAAAGAAAGCTTTACAGACGCTGTATTTTCTTTAGCAAATATAAAAGAACCGCAGATAAAAAATACTGATACCGTTAAAATGACTTTTTTAGCTAACATCTCATTCTCCTTTCTTAAGCTGTACATAAATTTGATCCTAAAAGAGCCTTTATGACATTCCAAAGGGAAAAGAATGCCTTTAAAAAATATTAATTTTGATTTTTGCTGTTTTTGGATTAACCTAATAATTTATCAAACTCATCAACAGATATGGCCGGCGAGCTTGAAAATCCTATCCCGGTTAATTTTGTAATCGCTATGGATGCCTTTACTACGCTTGATGTGTTAGGAAGATCAACAGCAATGGCAAGATCTTTGTCGCCTAAAAGCACATCCATTGAAATAACCTTTCCGTTTAGTTTTTCAATAATCTCAACTACCTTTTTGGTGCGGTCAGCTGAGGCGCTTTTCAAGGCGTCTTGCGAATACTTGCCAAACAGAAAATACTTAGCCATTTTGCCCTCCTTTTACTATTTCCCCCTTTTTCATATTTTACTAATTTAAGCGTAAATTTGCCAAGTTAATTCAGCCATTAGGAATTACAATGGTTCTATTAATGAACCTCCGCCCAGTCCGCCGCGGCGGAGGCGGTATCAAATGTTTAGTTTTTTTTCATCCTCTCCCTTAACGGGAGAGGATTGAGGTGAGGGTGAACGCTATTCAGCCCCCTCATCCTGACCTTCTCCCGCCAAGGGGAGAAGGAACAATTTCCGATTTTTTTGATATTCTATCCAAATTCAGCTACATATGATATAATTTTTACGCTTGTAACTTGTTAAAGGACTTAATGAAATGAAAGATCAGCAAAACAATAAATTTGATGTAATAATAATCGGAGCCGGGCCTGCCGGACTTGGAAGCGCTATAAATCTTTCCAAAAAAGGTATTTCTGTACTTTTAATTGAAAAAGAAAAAATCGGCGCTACGCAAAAAACGTGGCTTACATTTGATTATATTTTACAAAAATATAAACTGAAAGAATGTATAAAAAACACATTCTCCGAAGTCACTCTTTCCTGCTATCTTGGGAACACCTTCTCATTAAAAAACAAATCTTTTATTTATCCAATTGATGAAGAAAAGGCACTGAAACTTCTTGCCCAACAGGCAATAAAAAACGGGGCAGTTATCAGAGAAAAGGAAGTTTTCATCAACTATTCTTTCATAAAAAACGATTATCTAGAGATAAAAACAACAAAAAATACTTATTATTCAAAATTTGCCGTAGATGCGATGGGGAGAGATTCTCAGATATTAAAAAGCAAAGGCTTATTCAATAATACTATTGATATGGGATGTCTCACGTATTTTCTTGAAAAATGCAATTATAAAAATGAAGATAAAATGCTCCTTTACGATTCATTTTTCCCGGGTTCGGATTATTTTTGGCTGGTTCCTCACGGGAACAAAAGAATAATGGCAGGAATATTTTGTTTTTCCCAGATTAATGATGAAAATATCGGAGAAAAGCACAACAAATTAAAATCGTATTTAGCAGAAAAAAATATAACAGGAAAGATTTATGCCGTCAAAAAAGGCAATATACCTCTTGGCGACCAGAACCATGTAAACGTAAATAACTTCTTGTGTATCGGCGACAGTTGTAATACACCCCTGCCTTCTTCGGGATTTTCGTTTAACCGGTGTCTTGACGAATCGGAAATATTAGCAGATTTTATAATGGAATACTTCAATAAGAAGGCTTCCATTAAAGATTACCGAAAAAGAATTCTTGGCTCTAAAATACCGGCAATCGGAATACATTTAATGATATCAGATATGCTCTCCAAATTTACTAACCCTATGTTAAACAAGGCAATAGGCGAAATGAATAATCTATCGGAGGATTTTATAATGTCTTTTCTTACAGGAAAAGATATGAGTGTCACCTTTTCGGCAACAGTTTTACAGTCAATTCTAAAAATATTTTCGCTTTCTGAAATCAGATCGCTTTCTCTGCAGCATAATTACATGAACACTTTAACAACAATCTATCATCTCCTGCCGGGATTACCAGCCTCAGGAATCCGGAAACAATTGACGGATTTTATCAAAAAAATAATTAAAAACATTTGATTGACAACTACTGTTTTTTGAATAAATTGTTGAAGGCATTTTTAGAACCGGCTGGATTTGGTTTGGAAGATTCGGGAATTGAAGTGTTTTTGAATTGAAAATGTTCGCAGAAGTTATAACGCTCTTTATTTTTTACCGGGTCAATATCTGTTTCCATACATTGATAAGGTTTATGATTGTCATATAGCCTGCAGTTTAAACAAATATGAAGGTCTTCCCCGCACTTAACACAGGTTTCTTTAGTCCCCGGCTGAGTAATTCCTTTCCATTCAGCTTTGCATTTATGACATAGTTTCATTTTCTTTTTCCGTACAACCTACGAGGTTGAATAGGCTTGCTTTTAAGTACGGCTTTTTGAATATCTTTTTTGTGGTCATTTTTTTCAACGAACAAAGGTTTTCCTGTGAAAGGATTTATTCCCGTCCAATACATAACAGTAGACCAGCATGACGGCGTCGGGGTAAATATCTGCACCTGCTCAGGCTTTAGTTTAAGCTCCCGGCTGACAAAATCTTTTAAATGCCTCATATTTTGCATCGTACATCCGGGGTGCGCCGCGATAAAATAATATGTCATAAACTGATTTTTCTTAAGGCGCTTATTTATGTCATTAAATTGAGCAATAAATTTCTTAAGCGATTTAGTATCCGGTTTACCCATTAAATTCAAAATCTGTTCATCACAATGTTCCGGCGCTATTTTTATCTGGCCTGAAACGTGGTGTTCAACAATTTCGTTAAGATAGTCATTCCCCGATTTTTTGTCCGCGACCACCATATCGTAGCGTATACCTGAACCTACAAAAATCTTTTTTACGCCGGGTATCGATCTTAACTTTTTTAATAGTTCTATCTGCCTTCCGTGGTTCAACTGAAGAGTTTCACAAATCTCAGGAAAAAGACATCTTTTTCCGGTACAAGCGCCGGTGCTTGCCTGCCTCGGGCATTCTATACCGTACATATTCGCGGTCGGCCCGCCGACATCGGCAATAAAACCAGTGAATCCCGGAAGCTTGGTTATATTTTCTACTTCCTTGATAATTGATTCTTCGCTCCGAGATATAACCGTACGCCCCTGGTGCATTCCGATAGAACAAAAATTACATTCGCCGTAACAACCCCGATGAGTTGTAACAGAAAAAGTTATTGTATCCATGGCCCTAACCCTGCCCATGTTTCTGTAATATGGATGTAAATTTCGTTCATACGAAAGTTCATAAATCTCGTCAAGCTCAGCAGTTGTAAGGTTCGGTTGCGGCGGGTTTTGTATAAGGCAGCGGTTCCCGTGTCTTTGATAAAGCCCTCTTGCAGTTACTGGATCATTATTTCTGTAAAATATGTCAAACATTTCAATAAAAGCGTTTTTGTCAATTGAAACTTCTTCAAAAGAAGGGATGTCCATATACCCTTCCCTCGGGGCCGATGAACTATAACAGATCCCTTTTATGTCCTTGAAAACACCTTCGCCCTCGCCTGTCCAGCTCGTAGCAGATAGTTTTTGTGCGATTTCAAGCGCAGCTTTCTCGCCCATTCCGTATACAATAGCATCGGCTTTTGCGTCAAACAGAATAGAACGCCTTATCTTATCGTTCCAATAATCATAGTGGGCTATACGCCTGAGGCTTGCTTCAATTCCTCCAAGGATTATAGGTTTTGTATTTTTGAAATTTGAACGGATGAGATTGGTGTATATAATGCTGGCCCTATCGGGCCGTCTCAAGTTTATTCCGCCGGGAGTTAAATCATCCTGCTTGCGGAATTTTTTTGTTGCGGTAAAGTTTGCTACCATAGAATCAACAGAACCGGCCGTTACCCCCCAATAAAGAGAAGGCTCTCCTAAGCGTTTTATATCATTAGGAGTATCAATGCTTGGCTGGGCAATAACACCTACTTTAAATCCGTAATGCGCCAGGTAGTTTCCAATAACTGCCGCGCCGATAAACGGGCTGTCAATATAGGCGTCACCGGTTATTATGACAATATCAAGCTTATCCCAGCCCAAACGTAATGCTTCTTCTTTAGTTGTAGGTAAGTACATAAGTTATAAGTTATTAGTGATTAGTTATGAGTGATTAGTAAAATCTTTTTTAATTATTGATTTCTAATTACTAATTTCTGAATTTAGATTATTTTATCTTTTTCGGCGGGTTTTTGCTACTTGAAACAGTGACGGGACGGTTAATTTTCGTTTTATTTTTCTTAATCTAAATCTTAGTCTTAACCTGTTTTTCTTAAAGTTTAAGCTTCCGGTTCCGGAACTAATTGCTCTTCAGTAATAACCGCGGGAACCTCTTCGTGGCGGCCAAAGAATCTATTCTTAAAATCCAGCGAAACATTAACTAGCAATATCAAAACAGGAACTTCTATTAAAGGGCCTATCACCGTTGCAAAGGCCTGCGAGGACCCGATACCGAATATCGCGACCGCAACGGCAATTGCTAGCTCAAAATCGTTGCTTGCCGCAGTAAAAGATACCGCTGCGGTTTGCCCGTAGCTTGCGCCAAGTTTTTTCACAATAAAAAAAGTGCCAAACCACATAATGACAAAATAAATTGTCAGGGGCAGTCCGATTCTAAGGACATCCAATGGTAGTTTAATTATGTACTCGCCTTTCATTGAAAACATTACAAATATCGTAAATAATAGCGCAGCAAGCGTTATAGGGCTGATTTTCGGAATGAATTTATTTTCGTACCAATCCCGGCCTTTAAGCTTCAAAAAGATAAGCCGCGTCAGCAATCCGCCCATAAAAGGTATGCCAAGGTAAATCATAACTGTTTTTGCCGAATCCATCATTGAAATGCTTACATTTAATCCTTTGGCTATACCCAGCCAGTTAAGCCCGATTGTGATGAAAAGATAAATATAAACCGCATAGAATAAAACCTGAAAAACCGCATTGAAAGCCACAAGGCCGGCCGCAAGTTCCCTGTCGCCGCAGCAAAGCTCATTCCATACAATTACCATGGCGATACACCGCGCAAGTCCGACCAGAATTACACCAACCATATATTCAGGATAATTGCGAAGTAACACAACCGCAAGAATAAACATCACCAGGGGACCGATTATCCAATTAATAATAAGCGATAAGCTCAGAAGTTTTTTGTTATGGAATATTTTTCCTATTTCTTCATAACGGACTTTCGCCAAAGGAGGATACATCATAAGAATAAGCCCGATAGCGATCGGTATGTTAGTGGTTCCGGACTGAAAACTGTTCCAAAAATTAACTATGCCCGGATAAAAATATCCTATCCCAACGCCAATAGCCATCGTCGCGAAAATCCAAACGGTAAGGTAGCGGTCAATAAAAGAAAGTTTTTTCATTTCTATACTCCTTAATGTTATTTGTCTGTGAGAGTCTTTTCAAAAACTCTTTATACTAAAAAATTTATATGTGCTGTCCTATTATTTTCACTTTTACCGGTAGCTTACGTTATAGCACCTTCATGCATGCGTTTAGGATTTTCTCTTACAAGCCCTGTTAAAAGCAAGGCAGAAATAAGAGCTGTGCCCGCTCCAAAAAGAAATGCGGGAACAACACCGAGTTTATACCATAAAAACCCCATTATAATGCTTGCCGGCAATGCTCCGATACCGATAGCAAAATTGAACATACCGTATCCTGTGCCCCGAATTTCAGGTTTTACAAGTTCCGCAACAAATGCCTTTTCTGACGATTCGGTAAGCCCAAAGAAAAATCCGTATGCCGCGAACAATATCCAAATCTGAATTGGGTTATTAGCCAGTGCAAACCCCGCATATACAATACCGTATATTATCCACCCCGAAACTATAACTTTTTTGCGGCCGATCTTATCCGAGATGATCCCGCCGGGTATTGAACTAAACATTTTAACCGCGTGAAGTACCGCCCATAATACAGGTAATAAAACAATAGAAACCCCGGCATCTTTAGCGCGCAGTATAAGGAATGCGTCCGAAGAATTGCCTAAAGTAAAAACAAATACGACAAGAATATACTTCCTGAAGTTAGAGTCAAAGATATTGAAATTAAGTTTTATCGGTTCGTTTTGGCAGGCAAATTGCGGCTTTTTTTCTTTTACCAAAAAAATAACTATAGCTAACGCGCATATGGCAGGGATAAATGCCAGCGCAAAAACTACCCGCATATCTTTTACCACGAACGCCAAAAGCGCTGTTGCGATCAAAGGGCCGATAAGCGCTCCTGCATGGTCCATGGCACGGTTAAAACCAAACGCTTTGCCTTTTTCAGCCGGCTCGCAGGTGTCTGCTATCAAAGCATCTCGCGCAGAAGTCCTTACCCCTTTTCCAAACCGGTCGGCAAATCTTACAAATAAAACATGCCAGGGTTGTATTGCAAAGGCAACCATAGGCCGAATAATTGATGAAAGGGCGTATCCCGATGTAACAAATATTTTTCTTTTGTTGGTTTTATCCGAAAGCCATCCAAACACAAGTTTCAAAAGACTGGCCGTACTTTCGGCAATACCCTCAACCACGCCGACAAACGAGACCGGAGCGCCTAGAACCGCCGTCAGAAATATGGGAAGGAGCGGATAAATCATCTCGCTTGAAATATCCGTAAACAAACTAACCAGGCTCAAGAAAAATATGTTTTTTGAAAAACCTAAAATCTTTTTTTCCATAATTATTTATCTATATTATTTACCTTTAAGAGTCCCCTCAAAAAAACTGCAAAGGAAGAAATCATTGGGGAACAAACCATACAGGGGGCGGTACGGTTTTTATAATGCCAGCAGATCGGACACAATTGCGTGCAGTTCGGCAATACCCGTATTTTTTTTCGCGCTCGCCCAAACAATATGCTCCGTCACGGTCTCCAGGTCCTGAGCCAGTGCCTGGCGCTGCGCGACAAGTTTGGGCTGCGCAATACGGTCAATTTTATTTGCTACCACACGATAGGGCATTCCACTGCTCTGTAACCACAGCAACATTTCCCGGTCAAGCTTAGTAATGCCGACTGACGCGTCCACAAGAACAAAAACACATTTCAGCGTGGGCCGGCCGGTAAGATAATATTCTATCATATGCTGCCAGTCTTCCTTTTCTTTTACCGCCACCGCCGCGAAACCATACCCAGGAAGATCAACGATCCATTTACCGTATCGCACCGCAAAAATATTGATAGTGCGTGTTTTTCCGGGTGTCTTTGAAACCTTGGCAAGCTTGCGTTGGCCGCACAACGCATTCAGCAAAGAGCTCTTTCCCACATTTGACCGGCCGACGAACGCGACCTCTGCCTGTGAAGCGCCAAGCTTCTGCGGCGAATCAACGCTCATAACATATTGTGCTTCATTAAAGGAATATTTGCTCATAATTTATTTTCCTATTTTCTTAAATTTATTTCTCAGTCAGAGTTTCCTCAAAAAACTCTTTGTGCCAATTTAGCTGAGTTCCGGCAGCCTGTAATGATGATAAGAGAATAGCTTCAGAGACTTCCTGTTTAGTAGCGCCGGCAGCAAGAGCGTCTTTAATATGATGTTCCGTGCAATGAGGGCATCTAAACGCTGAAGCTACTGCCAACCGTATCAGTTCTTTGGTCTTAGTGTCCAAAACAGTTTTCTGCCCTGCAACGTTTGAAAAATGCGCATATGCCGCTCCAAGCGGTGACTGGCCTAAATACCAAGGTTTCTTTTCAGGCATAAATCCTCCTTATAATGCAAAAATTATATAAACTCCTCCCAAAAACACCAGAACTCCGCAAATCTTTTTTATTATTTCAGTTCCTTTTGATTTTTCATCCCAATTCAGATAGTGCTGAATAACTTCTGTAAAAGTGCCTGCGAAAATTATTACTGATACATGCCCCACAGCATACGCCAGGATTAGTGCCATAGCATACAAAAGGTTTGTTGCCGCAACACTGAAAGCAATACCAAGCATTGGCGCCATGTATGCAAATGCGCAAGGGCCTAAAGCTATGCCAAAAATAAGACCGAGCATAAACGCGGCAAAAGGCCCTTTATTTTTTAGTGATTGCTTCCCTTGGCTTCCGCTGAACGGCAATGGCAGAAGGCCGAAAAGATGTATGCCCACAAGAATTAGTATTATCCCAACCAGATAGTTGCCCCACCGTCCTATATCGCCGAGTATCCTGCCGAGCAAACCCGTAATAACTCCGATAATTGTTATAGTCAAAAGAATGCCGAATCCGAAAAGGAAAGAAATATAGAATGCCCGTTTTGTTGAAATCCTTCCCTGCTCATCAATAAATCCGACAATAAGCGGAATACTTGCAAGGTGGCATGGGCTTAAAATAATACTTAATATCCCCCATATAAAAGCTGCCGCTAATGCAAATAAAATATTTCCATTTAGCATTCCCGACAACCAAGTGAATATGTTTTCAGCCACGATTATTTTACTCCCTGCGTTTTTAATACTTTAATTATTTCTTTTTTGGGATAAAAACCGATATGCCGATGAAACTCTTTCCCGTCTTTATCCAAAAATACCTGCGTAGGTATTGCCATAATTTTGTATTGTTTTGCATACGGCTGGCCTTCTTGTGTCCATACATCATGGAAAACGACTTTGACTTGGCTGCCGTACTCTTCTTTTATTTCTTTCATTATCGGCTGCATCATTCTGCAAGGAATACAATTAACCGAACCTAGTTCAATAAAAGTAACTTTTGTATTTTTTGTTTTAGTTTTTAGCTGTTCGGCGGTTATCAAATTGTTGCTGATTGCAAAAGATATCAGTATGATGAATAAGATTCTCATTTTCATAATTCCGGCCCTTATTTGGTTATTTATGCGCAGTTAATTCTATGTTTACTATTGAATCAGCAATTTTAATAAAATCATTCATTGTAATATTTGCATTTTCTGCAGTGGCATTGGCCGTAGCGTCATTTGTCATGTTCTCAATAGGAAAATTTGTTTCGCTGATAATTTTAACTTCTCTAAACCCTGCGGATCTTATTGCGTTAATATATTGTTCCTTCAAAATTGCGCCTGAAAGGCATCCGATATAAGCTTCAGCAGAATCCTTTATTTTTTTGGGAAGCTCTTTAATTGTTACTAAATCCGAAATAAATATTTTGCCACCCGGCTTCAATACCCTGAACGCTTCTTTGAAAGCTTTATTCTTATCCGGCGAAAGGTTTATTACGCAGTTTGAAATAATTACATCAACCGAATCATTTTCAACCGGCAGGTTCTCTATCTCGCCTAAACGGAATTCCACATTTGTGTAATTTCCTTTAAGGACGTTCTCTCTGGCTTTTGCTATCATCTCCGGTGTCATATCAATACCGATAACTTTCCCTTTCTTTCCGACTTTTTGGGCCGCAAGAAAGCAGTCTATTCCGGCGCCGGAACCAAGATCAAGCACCGTATCCCCTTTTCTTATTGATGCAACTACTGTCGGATTCCCGCATCCAAGCCCCAGATCAGAACCTTGTGGGATTCCGGAGAGTTCGGAATCGCTATAGCCGATTCTTTTGCTTAAATCGCTCGAAGTTCCTCCGCAGCACGAATTACTGGGAGAGCACCCGCATGAACCGTTTGTCTTTGCGATTTTTCCGTAGCCTTTACGGACAACATCCTTTATTTTTTCTTTTTTCATTTTATCTTCCTTGAGATAAAATATTTTTTATTTCTTCAACTGAAGGTATCTTTCCTGATACTTTTACTACACCGTCAATAATAACCGCGGGCGTCATCATAACGCCTTTTTTGGCCATTTCCCGTATATCACTCACTTTGGTAACCTCAGCAGCAATACCAAGCTCCTTAATGGCTTCTAAAACATTTTTTTCCGTTGTTTTGCATCTTATACATCCCGGCCCTGCAATCTCAATTTTCATTCCATTCCTCCTGTGAAAATATTTATTATCACTGTAATCAAAATTTTAATCTGTGTAATCAAGACATCATGCTTTTGTCTGATGTCTTTAAAAAATAAAGTTTCCGAAGAACCATCCCACCAGAGTTCCAAGGATCATAATTAAAAAGATATACACGAGCGCTTTCTTTATCCCGAATACCTTTGCAATCGCAAGCATATTTGGCAGGCTCATTCCAGGTCCTGTCAATAAAAGCGCAAGCGCAGGCCCTTTTCCCATGCCAAGCTTCATCATAGTATCAACAAACGGCGCTTCGGTCATAGTAGCAAAATACATTATTTGCCCCAAGACTGTCGCCAAAAACGATGCTCGCAGACCCGAACCTCCTAACCATTGCTGAATTATTGTTTGTGGTAATATTTTCCCTATAATCCCCACGATAAACACACCTAAAAGCAATAAAGGAAATATAATTTTTACAAACCACAATGTTTCATTGAGCCAGCTTTTAATTTCTTCAATTGTTTTCGTTTTAAACGCGTACACAAACATAATAAAAGTCGCAACCGCCCATACTATGACTTTAAATAAATACGGCCCTTTTTGAATAATATAATTGGGGCTCAAAAGCGAAACTAAAATTAGCAATAATAGAATTAAATCTTTCCTTCCAATAAAATATAAATGCGGTTCCTATCCCCGAACCCTGATAATATATTCCGCTTGCAATTGGTATCACGGTGCATGAACATGCGGCAATAAAAAAACTGGTCGCCGATGCAATGGAGAAAGATTTTATTTTATTTACTCTTGAACCCAGATACTTTATAATTGCTTCCTTAGAAATGAAACTTACCATCGCTCCTGCCAGTAAAAATGCCGGTATAAGACAGGTTAACACATGCAGCGCAATATATTCTTTTAATGCTATTAATCCCGCTATTACTAACTCTAGAATCATATTGTTACCTCTTTTGTTTTATTTTTGCCGGGAATACAATGAACCCAGCTCCACGGGCTCACACCCGTGGCATCAGGATTACCGCCCTGCAGGATTATTTTGCATTCATCCCCGTTTTTACGAACGGGGCTCCTTTGGAGCTGGGTGAATACGGCATTTTTCCAGGCATTTGATATCTGCTATAGAATATTTTTCAGAAATTCCTTTGACGGCCTTGTAAATGAAATGCTGAAACTCCTCAACAGCAGGTCGTAGTGAATAAAAAACAAAACGCCCCTGCTTATTCTCACTCACAAGACCGGCGTTTTTGAGTTCCTTCATATGGCGTGATAAGTTATACTGGGCAAGCTTAAGGATTTCCACCAGATCGCAGACACATATCGGCTTACCGGTTTCCATAAGAATTTTTACTATACGAAGGCGGGTTTTATCAGCTAAGGACTTGAATATTTTAATATTAGATTCCAAGTGATACCTCTTTATATGCTTATATGCGCTTTTGTGCATATAATACCATTAACACTCAATGTTGTCAACAGGTTCATTAAGAAAACATGATAATTTTTTTCAATACTGATATTATTGGATTTAATTTTTGGCGAGAGTTTCTTTTGCGGAAAAAAGCTTAGAAGTAATATTCCTTTTGGTTATATTTCCGGAAAACGCTATCCACCATAATGGGTCTACTGGTATCCCCTGCAGATAGATCCCGAAATGAAGATGCGGCCCCGTAGCCCATCCCGTGCCTCCTACCTGCCCGATATATTCCCCTTTATGCACAATTTCGCCTTCGTTTTTATAAAGTTTGTTCATATGAAAATAACAGCTTATAATTCCTTGCCCGTGGTCTATTATCAAAGTATTGCCGTACACATTCAAATTCTTTGCGCTGAGTATTACCCTGCCTCGATTTACGGCTTTTACCGGCGTTCCCTTTTGCGCGGAATAATCTATGCCGCGGTGAAAATAATTAAACTTTTTTCCCTCTCTTTTCAATGCAAACGGCGAACTTACGCGGTTTTTAAGCGGAGCTATAAATTCCCCAACCCATAATTTTTCGCGGCTTACATAATGAAGTTTTCTGGAAACGAGCCAGTTTTGCGCATCTATCATCGGCTGAGCGCTTCTCATTTTTTCGTCCCTGGCTCTCAAACGGATCGTTTCTATTGGGCGCTCTTCAATTTCAATTGTAATTTCGGATTCTGCCTGTATCCCTTCAGGCACACGTTTAAACAAAGATATTTTCTCGGTATTTTTTTCTTCTATCCAAACCGGCAAAAATGTCCCTGAAATCCCATCTTCTATATCATAAAAAAAGAACTGTCTTTCGTTTCTTACTACCGAATATTCCATCGGGCTCCCTTTAGCAAATATAAAATATCCCTCCCCGCCCTTGGGCTTTTCAGGATACATAGCAATTTCGCTTCCCCAGCAGGCTCCGGCGAATAATACGGTTAGAAAAAGAAAATTAAGTATTTTCATAACACTCACATTTTACAACTTTTGGAGATCTTTTACCAGAATAGTATGCATTCAAAATAAAAACACCCCTGAAAATATCCCGATAAGAATCGAAGAATTTTTCCAGAGGTGTTTAAGTTATTCTTTAAAAGCAGTTATTTGCTTTTACTTCCCAACGGTGAAACGGTGTCGGGCTTCTCTTACTAATTCTATCGTATTTCAATAAGTCACGTGAGTTACTTGCCCCGATGTTTAGTTTTTCCTGAAAACTACAGGGTAGCCTGACACGGATTTTCTCTTAAAAACTAACTATCAGGGATAATTGCAAGGTCGTTCCGCTGAAATCAAATTTTAATTCTTCACCATTATGTGTTGCAACTGTACCTTTCTTGATATCTATGTCACCGTCGCCATCAGTATCAACATCTTGTGAGACTTTCATTTTAGCTGACATTATTCTATATCCAACATCAAACCCCACGGATACTGACTGGGCAATTTTACGCACACATCCTAATCCTGCTTCCAATGCAATAGCGGTATCATATAGAGGAACTATATATGAATCATAGCCCGAAGTAGCAGATTGCGTAACCCCATTAATTTTATTCACAATTTTGGTTGAGTCTTCATAATTGATTTGACCGAATAGGGAGTAAAGTAGCATAAAATTTACGATTTTTTCGCTCATTTCGGGAATAAGTATAAGTATCGGCTCCCACAGTACTTTGTGTATAAGTGTCACCTTCGTAAATTACTTCTCCCGGCCCTGCTACTATTAGTCCAATGCGCCCACCTACAGCATATTTATTGTTAATATCGTACGTGCCTTCAATACCTAATGATGTTGCAGATGTAATTTTCTTTATTGACCTAAAATACTCCACTGCATTATATCCTTTCCATGAGTCAGCAAAAACATCAATCATTGTATTCATACCTTTCATGTCAATTGAATTTAGGCTGCTCCAAAATACCAGATTATTTCTTTCGGCCTTAGCCCACGATGAGAGAAACACCATGCAACTAAAAATTAGCAACAAACTCCTTAATTTTACAGGCATTTTATTATTCTCCTTTTCCCAAAAAAGCTCTCAATCTCCTTGAAATTTAAAAAAGTTTACTAATTCAATTTTGTCCCGTCAAGTTAGTGGAGTTAGATAAGCCAGACATCGAACTTGTATCGAACTGTTTTAAAAGTAAAAACCTGACTCAATTTGATAGGACTTGTATCAATTAGTTTCTAAGGTTTAGGCCTGACCCCGTTGTCTTTCATTCAATTAAATTAATCACTTGTATTTGTTTTAATTTTAGATTAATTTTTATGTGTCCTTTTTTTTCCCATTCTTTAAGAATAGGCAAAATATCATCAAAATTTAAATCCAATTTTTCTATATATTCGGCCTTCCATATGCCTTTTCCTTCGGTAAGTGATCTATTAAGACCAGTTTTCAAAACTTCAATATTTTCATTTACTTTTTTCATACAACACCTCATTTTTATTAATGTTTTTAATTTCATCTATTACTATTCTTTGATTTGTAACAGCTTGAGTACCTTCTCCTTTACCTCCCCAATTTGTCATATCCTTAACTAATGGTTCTAAATGATCAGCGGTACCCCACTTTCCGTTTGGAATTCGTAAATCATCAACAACTTGCAACGTATCAAATTTTATACGTGAAAGAGGGACGTGAAAGAGGGACGTAGTTAGAAGATTAGATATTGGGAAATTAACAACGGAATAAAAGTTGACAAAAGAAGAAGTGTAATAATGAATATCGTATTATCTAACTACGTCCCATATCTGCTTTATTCTATTTTGTCAATTAACCTTATTACCTTACTCCGTCCCCTATTCCCTCGGATTCAACGGGGGAAAGTCATTCATCCAAAATTATTTAAAACTTCTTTATCATTCAACAACGGGATTATTAAGTCCATATTGGCCTGAAGAATGTAATTAATATTTTTAAATTGTTCTTCTTGGGATGTTCCTATCTCAGGATATTTATATAATACCCCCTTTTTTTTGTCATTTCTATGTATAAATGTAACTAGCTGACATATGTCAAAGTATTTATTTTTTTGGAAGGGGCTACAAAAATCAACAAATATTTGACCTCTATCTTTTATAACTCTCATCCGAATATTGCCTAATTTAAGAACGATGACTGCATTTCCAAATTCACGAGGACTTTCTGATTTTTCAATTTCATCCAATTTGTATTTCTCGTACAACCACTTAAATTCCTCTCGTGTTTCTTCGAAGAAGTTCATTCTATTATCTCCTTATCATTTTCGTTCCATCAGCATTTGTCACATAACCTTTACTCGACAAATACTGTATTTCCTTTTCAAAATAACTGTTTGGCCTAGCACTTTTTGCAGGAGTTGCTAATATTATTTCGTCACCTCGATTGATCGCCCTATCAAGGAATTTTTTGTTTGCTTCCCATCTTTGTTCCTGACTCATCCTTTCCCACACTTTTTCTGGGATATTAAATTTTTTAGCACCTGATTTATCAGCAAGATTAACATACTCTGGATGATGTCCAAGAACAACTTTCTCCGGTTTATTCGTTGTCTCCTTTGATTTGTTTTGAACACTTTCTGTTCCGCGATATCGTCATTTCGTTCAACAAACCCAGCTTATTCCCGGCATTCACGTAATTTATTATCGCATCAATATTCCCTGTTCTCAGTATACTGCTATTTCCATTCAGCGAATTCCACTCCGCTTTTGTCAGCTTGTTCGTATTCTCATTCCCGAAATTCTTTAAACCCCATATAGCTTCAGCGGTGTCACCTCTGTTTAACGCCGTTTGCTCGTTTTTCGTGTGCCTGTCGAAGTTTGTTGTCTCGTGGAATACAGTATTGATTATTTCCCCGCTATTTGTCAAATCTGTAGTCTTTGTGTTTACCCCAACGGTGTTTTCGCCGTTGTTACTATAGGAATACCCTTTAGTTTTATCGCTGTTGTTATACAATTCAACATTGCCCTCAAAGCCGACGTCTTTGCCCGAAATATTGGCTGTTTCTTGCAGGCTGTCTTGTACGCCTTTGGCGGATTAGGTTGATATGTTATCAAAAAATAAAATAACCTTCGCCGCAAGCATTTGCAGTGAAGGTTATTAATTTGCTCTCTGGCAATTCAACAATGTACTTTTTATCTATTTTGCCAATTCGCCCTTGCTAAGTTTTCCTGTTTTAGCATCTACCTCAAATTGAATGCCATGGCTATCAACCATCAATTTTCCATCTTCGGTGAGCCACAAATTCTGAAAAGCGTAACGCTGTATATGCCCATCAGGAGGAATTTTCTGTTCAAATGGTGACGGTTCAATTTGCCATAATACTTCGCCCTGCATGTTTACGGCGAATACGTTGCGATATTTTGCATCAAATTTCTCCTTAACATCGGCTACGCTGTAACGCACTACAACCATATCATCTGTCGGTAAAAGTATTTTGCTAACAACAGCAGGAAGTTGCATCAATTCTAATCTTTTGCCATTTATTTTTAATACATTTGATCCGTAATCAATCATTTTAGTCCCCTTTCGTTGGTAAACCAACTTGCTTTTATTTCGTCCACATCAAGTATCTCATGCTGCTCCCCTCCACCTTTAGTATTCCATTCAGGAACTCCTGCTGCGGTCCCTTTACGAACCATAGTGCCATCGGGCACTGCTACATCAGATATTTTCGTGGGTATGCTGGGAAGAGATAATATATTTTTTATTTCCTCCGGGCTCATAAGTGTCCCATCCGATCTTGTAATTTCGCTTTCCTTCACAAGCCATTCATTGGCCTGATTATCCTCACCATGCAACCTTACATATTTTTCTTCCCCTATTACTTTGTTATCTGTTACGCTTGTTCCTTCTTTATATGGCGCTACCCAACCTTTATCCGTATATGGTTTATTCGCTTCTTCCGGCGTTGTCTGCCTTACCTCGCCCAACTCCATATAAGGCTTGCTTGTTCCAAGTTCATCTCCCGTTGGGACAGGCGTGATAAGCGGTTTTGTATCCGGCTCGGATATCGGGGTTATCTCTTTGCCCCCATTCGGGTCCGGTTGGGCTACCGGCGTTATAAGCGGTTTGGATATAATATCACTTACAGGCGTTACTAACGGTCCGAAATCAATTTGTGGTGGCTCTGTTATAAATTTAGTAGACCCTGGCAATGATATCGTCACTTCGTTCAATAAACCAAACGTCATTTCGTTCAACAAACCCAGCTTATTTCCGGCATTAAAATAATTTATTATCCTATTATTATTCCCTGTTCTCAGTACGCTGCTGTTACCGTTCAGGGAATTCCATTCCTCGTTCGTCAACGTGTTCGTGTTCTCATTACCGAAATTCTTTAAACCCCATATCGCTTCGGCTGTATCGCCTCTGTTTAGAGCTGTTCTGTCGTTATTTTGCGAGTGTTTATCTGCATTCGTTGTCTCGTGGAATACAGTATTGATTATTTCCCCGCTATTTGTCAAATCTGTCTTTCTTGTATTTACCCCTACAGTATTTTCACCGTTTTTGCTGTAAGAGTACCCTTTGGTTTCATCGCTGTTGTTATACAATTCAACATTACCCTCAAAGCCCCCGTCTTTGCCCGAAATATCGGCTGTTTTTTGCAGGCTGTCTTGCACGCCTTCGGCATTTTCATTCGTCAATCCATTAAGTTTATCTGTCAGCTCTTTACTTTCCTGGATTTCTTGTATTTTCTTATCGTCCCTGACATAATCCTTAACCGCTTCTATTATGTTAGTCTTTTTATCAGTTACAGCGTTCTTTACAGACTGAACGACAACATTGTTTGTTAACCCTTTGCCTATTTGATTTACATTTTTCCCGAGATCCTTGAAGTCCTTCACTATCGCTTCACGGCCCGCTTCAGTAAAGACGCGGTTATCAACAGTTACATTGCCGTCTAGCGCTCTTGTTATCTGGTCTTTTGTCGTTTCCTGCGTATTTGACAGATCGCGGTTTACGCCGGAAAGGTCATTCGCTTCGTTCAGGATGACAGTTCCTTCGCCTATCGTTGCTTTTGTAATTTGCTCCTTTTCATTCGCGGAATTCTTCAACCCTACTGTAGTGCTCCCGTTTGGAAACCTGCTGTCTTTTTGCCTGTCGCCGGTCTTGCCGATATTCGTATTTATATTCAATCCGCGCGCTTCACTTACATTTCTATCATCTATATCTTCTGTCGTCAATTTCCCTGTCGCAAGGGCCATATCGCCTGTCTGACTTCCTATAACCGCTCCTTTTACCGTTGTTTCATCGGTTGCTTTTATGTCAAGCTTTCCTTTTGACACTATCCCGCTTTGATTATTCACCCATTGCATATCAACCTTACTGCTGGAATCACCATAACTTGCATTAACACTGTTCTTGCCCAGGCCTATTCCGGTATTTCCGCCTTTTGAATTTGAATAATAACTGTCCTGCACGCTTTCAACAATTAATTTATCCGCGTCTACTTCTATGTTTTCGCCTTCTATGTTTCCGCCGCGAATCTTTGTTTCATTCCCTGATTTAATATTTATGTTTCCACCTGCCGATACAATGCTGTTATTGTTTGTTACGCTGTTTGCCCTGCTTTCGCTTTCCGCGCTGTTTACATTAGCATTTACACCATTAGAGCCATAACTTACCCTTTCATTTACTTCTTTTGTGTTTGTCTTCTCATTGTATTTGTCTTCGCTTGATACTATCGCGATATTTCCGTCAGCTTCATAGCTTATATCACCATTGATTGATGATACCGCGCTCCCTTTCTGGTTAATATCATTACCGGATTTCAAATTAAGGTTATTATTCGTGACAATCGCGCTTCCGCGATTGGTCAGCGCCGTTTTGTCCGTTCTTGTTTCCGTTCCGTTTCTTTCAACTGTCATGTCCGCGTAAAGACCTGTTCCCAGGCTAGTGCTTGCCGCTGTCGCCGCACTTGCCGCGCTGCTTGTAAGTGATGTTGTTGCCTGCGCCAAATTCGCTGTTGCCATCGCAAGATTTAGCTCGGCATCCTCTACTGCGCTTTTGCTCGCTTTGCCTTCTTTTTCCAAACGTTTCATTTCGTTTAATGCTTCGTTTGCTTTTTTTACTTCTTCCCCGGCTTTGATTAAGGCATCGCCGGCATTGTATGCATCTACGTACGCATTCCCTATCCCCGCTGAAACCGTTATCTTTGTTTCTTTGTTGCCTTCATATGAGGTATGTTTTTCTTCGGCTGATGCAACCTTAATGTCTCCCTTTGCATTGACGTCCGCGCTGTCTGCCGCCGCATCGGAACCGATTATGTTCACGTCTTTTGACGTGGTTACCTTTAAATTACCGCCAATGTTTATTGCCGAACCTTTTGCGGTTTCGTCATAATGGCCGCTGTAATTTTCCCGTTCATTAAACTTTGCAAGCTCAACGGTTGCTTTCCCGTCACCAATCTCCCAGCCGTAGCCATATAATGCGCCAATGTTTATGTCGGCAAGGTCCTTTTCGCGGTGGTAGTAGCTGTATTCGTCTTTTTCATTGCCAGCTAATATGTTTACGTTTTCGGCTTCTATTTCGGCGTCGCCTGCGGCTCCGACATTAGAAGCAACAGTCGTAAAATCCTTATTGGCGTTTAAATTTATGTTTCTGCCAGAAATCGTGTTTGACGCTTCAAGGGTTGTTTTAGAACTACGTTCACGGGTCTCGCTTTCGCTTAAACCAAAATTGCCCGATTCGTCCTGATTGCGGCTTTTGACGGTAACGTTTTCACCCGCAAGCATATTTATATTTCCTGCTGAATCCAGCGTAACGTCGCCTCTTTCGGTTAAAACATTGGAAGCAATTATGGTGGTATTATTGCCCGATTTTGTTGATATGTTTCCGCCCGCTTTAATGTTTGAGGCTATTTGTTTTATGCTGAGGTTTCCCGTTTCCTCTTTATTTTTGTCTATGATATTACTGCTTTCTTTTTTGGAATAACTGCTTGAAGTGTCCTGCCCTGACACTATGGCAAGATTGCCCTTAGTTTCAATGCCGATATTACCTAAAGCTTCAACATCGCTTCCTTTTATTTTGGTATTGCCGCCGGAAGTTATAGTTAAATTTCTGTTTGAATTCAGCTTGCTCGCAATGTTTCTCGTTGTTTCACTTTCTTTTACTTCGCTAGAGCTGTTGCCCCAGAAGTCCTTATCTTCAGTTCGACTGTAGCTGTAATCCCTTTCCTGCACCGACTCTATGTTCACGTTACCGCCTGCGTTCAACACCAGGTCACAAGTTGACGTTACGTTCCCGCCAATGACGTTTGTGTCCCCGCCTGAGCGCATAAGCAAATTACCGCCCGCGCCGACTGCCGCCAAAAGATACCGCGTTTTTTCCGATAAACCCTCGTAAGTATCATGCTTTTCATCAAGCCTTTCTGCGGTTATATTTATGTTTCCACCGGTATTAATTACCATGTCCGAGCCCGTCATAAGGCTTGAGCCCCCCAATATGCCGAAATCTTTTGCCGCTTCAAAAATCCCTTTTCTGCCTGCTTCTATACTGCCTTGTGACACAATTTCGTCTTTCCAGCCATCGTAACTGACTAAGCGCCGTTTGATGTTCTCGCTCGTTATGCTCCCGCCTGCTTTAAGAAACATATCATTGGATGATTTTATTGCTCCGCCGATATTTTTTATGTCATTGCCTGCCAATAACGCTACGTTTGTCTGCGCCTCTATTCTTCCTTCTATGTTTTCTATGTTATTTTTAGCGGTGATTACAACATTATTTCCTTTGATCGTGCCGGTGTTTCTTAGCGTGTCGCCCGAAGCAAGTTTCACTTCGTCCTTTGCCTGTATTGTGCTTCCTTCCATTCCGAGTTTATCTCTAGTTTCTTTGCATAAATACATCACCGGTTCAAGGACAATAAACCCGTTTATCTCGCGTTCTATGTACCATATTATGTCCTTATCAAGCTGTGCGATTTGCTGTTCAGTGAGAGGCTTGCCGAATTCAAGCCCTAATTTTCCCGACATGGAAACGGCATTATCATATAAGACTTCCATCTGCTGATTCATGTTTACAATGCCGTCGTATAAATAGTGGTTTCCGGTTGCCGCGATTATCGAGTCCTGAATGATTTTTTGCTCATATACGGCATCGCCTAAAAATTTCGTGCCCGTATTCGGGTTAAAGCCCATGCGCTTAATAAAATAATCAGAGCCGGTGAATTCGTATTCATTCAGAAAACGATTATTATTCTGGAACAGATAACCTGCGTCCGGCTTCGCAAGTTTGAAACCCGGGCCCGGGTTTATGGATATTCCGTTCACAATCAAAGGCTGTAATATTCCCGTGTTTATAATTTGTTCAATTTGCTTGTCGGTTCCGCCTCGTATCTGAGGGATGGTGCCAGTGTTCGTATTTGGCGCGTCTATGCAGATTAATGAAGCCTGGATGTTTACCGTTCTGCCTGACATTGCTGCGGGAGTATTGGAGTACAAAAGGGCGGTTGTAGGCGACATACCTTCTTCATAAGTATATGTGACATAAAACGCCGGCCTTTCATTATATACTGTTCCCGCGTAGATATTTAGCCCGTTCTGAGCGGCTACGATACTGCTTCTATTTCTGACAGTACCCGCATTCATCGTGATATTGTTGCCCGCCAGTATTTTACCCTGTTTAATCGCATATACGTTTGAATATACAGAATAAGTTCTGGGAGCAGGTTCTCCAGTGCCGGCAATATTAGGGTCTGGCGGATACTGTGGCCCTCCTGTTTGATATACCGTAAATGAGCCCGGAGGAACGGCACAATTGTCTATACTCAAATTATTTATTGTATTCGCATTTATCGTTAAATCGCCGGTTTTTGCCGATATCTCGCCCGCGTTGTTTGTCAACACTGCCATTTTTGACGTTTCATCGCCCTGTCCCCGCATTATCATATTTCTTTCGGCATAAATCAGACCTTGATTATTGTATAAAGTGCCACTTATCCGGAAAAGCGAATCATTACCGGAGTATATGTATCCGTTCGGCGAATTTGTTAAGTTGTTCGCGGATATGTTTAAATTGTTATTTGCAAGCAAGAGCCCGGTCCCGTTGTTGGTTACGTTTCCCGCTGCGTTGATATTTATATTGTTATAAGCCGCTATCTCGGAATTATTTACCGCGTCCCTTACATTCATATTGATATCATCTCCGGAGAGCAATAAATTGTTTGAAACCAGGGTATCTGCGGTCAGGTTCAAATCGCCTTCTGAAGTGATCTTGCCATTATTGATTAACGTATTTGCCGCTGTTAAGTTCATTGTGCCGTTAGAATTCATTTCAGCGCCGGTATTGTTGGCTATGGTGTTGCCGGAAACGCTCAGTGTACCGGTAAGCGCGTTAATTTTTCCGTTATTTGTTATTACCGTGGCTGAAACATCTGTGCTATCGCCTTCTGCTATGCCATTATTCGTTATAGAGCCTGTTGCAGTAAGAGATAATGTTTCTCCCGCATACAAATGACCCGAAGTCTTGTTTTCAATATCAGTCCCGTCTATAAGCACGTTTCCGTAGGCCTGTATGCTGCCGCGGTTTGTCATTTCTGTAGCATTCATTGTAATGTTTTGCCCGGCTAGGAACGTGCTTTCATTATCAAAAGTTTCCGTAGTCAGATTTAAATTTTTGTGAGCGGTAAACTTGTAAGACGGGTCAAGGATTAATGATTTTGCGGTTATACTGGCATCGCCATAAGATAGGGTGTTTCCATGGTTTGTAAACGAATTTTCTGCAATTAACGACAAATCCAGTCCTGAAGTTAATTCTTTTGCTTCAATATCTTTTCCTTTTAATGTAATACTTTCCAGCGCCGTTGTAGCGCTTGTGTTTGTAATCGCGTTCCCGGCATTTACCGTTACATTTTTAGCTTCCGCTGTTCCATACGTTGTATTGTTTTCTGACCGTACGGAAATGTTGTTTGACGCGTTCATATACTTACTTGCAACGTTTTTACCTGAAATTGAGATATCGTTTCCTGCAAAACTGTAATCGGCGTTAGCCACATCGCCATTAACGGATTGGACGGTCAAGTTTCTCCGGGCATAAGCTTTGGAATATTCAATACCGCCTTTTGAGGTTATAGAAATGTCATCTACATCAGAAACTAAATCACCTGCAGTTCTTACGCCAAACCCCGCTTCGTTAGCTACAATCGTTATCCGGCCTGCGTACATTCCGCCAAGCGCCGATGAGTCAACCCCGAACTGCGTGTTAAGAGGAACAAGCGGCTGCCCGGTTGATGATACCGTGTTTGTCTGATAGCTGTATTTATCGTTACCCGAAAGCAGATGCACGTTTTTGCCGTATATGCCACCTGAAACGGTTATTACGCGCGATACAAGAGTTGCCAAATCCACCGATTGAGTGTCCAAACCAAGGTTTGTAAGGCCGGGGACGTCCCTGCCGGTTATGGATATTGCGCCCGTGGGGGAAAGGGCGAAATCGCTAACCATGCCGTTGACTATGTTCGGCGTGCCCGTAACGAGAGTTGCGCGAGGGGTGTTTATAAAACCGGCTCCCGCAACGGCAATGCCGTTGGGATTAGCAAGGATAAAATCAGCCGCTTTGCCGTACATTTCTATGTAGCCGTTTAAGTTACTTATCCGGTTACTTGTAACTTCGTTAAGAACTACATTTGCTTCGGTTTTTCCGATTAAATTGGGGTTTCCGACAACATATCCGCCTGTCTGGGAAACGCCGGTTAGGTGGTTTGAGTTGTTTATTACGAGGTTATTCGGGTCAACGTTAAAATCGGAGTAGGTGTTATGCGACAATCCCTGCGCGTTGGGCTGCGCAATGTTGACCATTGGAGTCCCGTTTGACGTAACGTCAATGGTCGTGTTTGTCTGGCCGTCAGCCGTTATCCCTGCTGCCTGTAATGGCATTTGAGCAACAACAAAAAACACTGCAGTTGCCACAGCCGTAACTTTGCGTAGAAGAACTTCTTTCCTGTTCATACTGCCCCCCTGCGAACGGGGTTCTCCCGCTCACATCTGCAGTTAGGAAACCTACACCAAATGTAATACTATGTTCAAGCTCATATTGAATGCGTTTCTTTCTTTTGTTACGTTTGACGGCGCTTCTAACGGATTAGAAACGTAAATGTTCATATTAATTATATCATATAATTTGCCGGAAATCCCGTATCCCCAGCCTGAAATATGTTCTTTCCCACCGTAGGTTTTATGCTGAACGAACCCTTTGTCATAAAAGCAGTTTAACGAAAATTTTGTTATTATTGACCGAGCGGTTTTGTTTTTAAACGGCAGAACGCCTATAAGGGGAGTTTGAATATCATTGCTCGCGCTTGCGCCACTTTCGCCACATATGCCGCCTTCCCTGTACCCTCGCACGTTCGGCGTGAATTGTTCCGAACTGAACAAATCATCCCAAGAATACTGGCCGGTTAAATTTATGCTGTACGTTAACGGAATGTTTGTATAGGGCAAAGCGAAACGATACGAGAAGTATTCGTTCAATGAAACTGCCTGAAATTGAGCTTTCGGCTGGCCTTCTGCCAAATTGGCCCTATCTTCTTGAGCATCCAGTATATCAAGCCCATGAATGTAACTTACCCTGGACGAAAGCAGACCGCCCGGCAAAAATATCAGGTGAGAGGCATAAACAGACATCGGGATAAGATTCCTACTGCTAACATCTAACTTAACACCGTTAAGATAACCTTTCGATTCCTTGCTGGTAAGCCCAAGGCCCGCGTTTATTTTGTGCCTTCTGGCTCTTGACAAAACCCTGTCAACAGAAAAACTTAAATTATTGTAATCATTTTTAGAGAAAATATTACCGCTGATTCCCTGAATTGTGGCGAGGTATTCGGATGCATTGTAATTAAAATCAAACGTCCAGTACCCCAGCGGAACGCTTAATGACGAGCCGTAATTTCTTGCATATTTCCTGTCGTTATCTTCAAAACCTCTTCCATAATTCAGGGACAGCATCTCGTTTAGCCTAAACAGGTTTTCACCGAGAAGATCCAGGAAATGTTTGTTCTGTCCCGTCAATTCGGTTCCCGAATTGTTCGCTCCATAAGATACCCTGGTCCTGCGCCCGGGGGTATTCATGATTTCAATTTCGGCCCCGCCGTCAGTTTTTCCGGGTTTAATCTGCATAGTCGCGTTATTTGACTGCAAACGGTTCATTTGTTCAAACCCCTGTTCAATATCGCGAATATTAAGAGTTTTGTTTCTTAACCGGGGAAACGCCGTGCGGATGGGCATTTTTCCTTGATTGGGGTCTGCGAAATAGATATTTTCAATGGTGCCTTCCAGAATTGTGAACTTCAGCGTGTTCGGTAGCGGGTCTTTTATGTCAAGATATACTCTGGCCGAGATATATCCGTGATTAAGGTATAAATTTTGCAGTTTTCTTTGCAGTTCCCTGATATCCGATTTTCTCAATCGTTCAGGCTTTGGAGCTTCAAGCTCTTTGGTTTTCCGCTTTAGCTCAATTTCATCCTGTATTTTACGGAGTTCCTGGCTTTGTTTTTCCATGGATTCTTTTTGCTCAATTACCTTTTGTTGTTCCAAAGCGCGCTGTTCATCCGGGGTTAACCCATAAGTTGTGTTTAATATTGAAATTAATAATAAAGCTGATAAAATGCAGGCTCTCATGATATGTATCAATAGTATGTTTATTTTAAGTTTCATATAATAAAAAAATTCCAGCAGTCATTTTTTATGCTGGAATTAACAAAACTATTATAAATTCGGCATCTATACACCTTTCCCCCCTTTAGGTATAAGTGTAGTAATTATTCTTTTAAATTATGAAAAACAGATAGAAAATTCATAAAATAATTGTGAACGTTAATATTAAGGACAGAGCCAGTGGAATTCCTTCTTTTTTTAATATTATATAAAATATTAATGTAAAATCCTATTACAAAATAAAAACACCCCTGAAAAAATCCTGAGTGAAATCGAAGGATCTCTTCAGAGGTATTTAGATACTGTTATTTTTTTATTTTTAACAGCTCAGATTTCAGAAAGGTGAATTTTTTTTACTTATTACTTCCAAAAGGTTAAGCCTTTTGGTCCAACAACGCAAAACTCACCGCTCATCACTCATTACTCATTACTGCCTTAACTACATGTCCTCAGCGCCAAGTGTTTTCTTATTACCGACTGTTTTTGCTTTCTCAATTGATGCTTTTACCATTTCTTCCACTTTCGCCGAAATTGAAGCTATATAATCCGCTCCTGTGCGAAATCCCGCTTCTTTTACCATCTTTTTTACTTTGCTTACTACTACGAGTGTTTCTGCCATTTGCTTCCTCCGTTTGACGTACCTCGCCTAGTTTTTTCGGCGGGCTTATTTATTTTGACAACTAACATACCAATTTTTTAAGAAAATTTCAAATTTTTTTCTATTCCCTATTCGTAGGCTGAAATGCACATTACTTATTTCTCTTCTTCAAATATCTTTAAATATTTCCCGTATCCCTGCTTTTCCATATCTTCTTTTGGGATAAACCTTAATGCCGCGGAATTAATACAATAGCGTAATCCTGCCGGTTTTGGCCCATCGTTAAAAACATGGCCAAGGTGTGAATCCGCCTGTTTGCTTCGCACTTCCGTTCTTGCCATACCGTGGCTCGAATCCTTTTGCTCAACCGTACTTTCTGAATTTATGGGTTTTGTGAATGAAGGCCAGCCGCAGTCCGAATCAAACTTGTCTAGAGAGCTGAATAAAACTTCTCCGGATACGATATCCACGTAAATTCCTTCCCTGGAATTTTTCCAATATTCGTTATTAAACGGTGGTTCGGTAGCATTCTCCTGAGTGATTTTGAATTGAATATCCGTGAGTTTACTTTTAAGTTCCTGCTTTGTCGGCTTAATAAATTTATTTTGCGGCTTTTTTCCCCATTTTTTTATGATAAAATCCTCTCTTCCTGAAAGTTTCTTGTATGTATTGTAATGCAATGGATTTTTCAAATAATAATCCTGGTGATAATCCTCAGCTTTATAAAATATTTCGGCCTTCAATATTTTAGTTTTTATCGGCTTATTAAAATATTTTGACCTTTCAAGCTCATTTAAAGAATTTTCAGCTGCTTTTTTTTGTTCTTCATTATTATAGAAAATGGCAGTCTTGTATTGAGTCCCCTTGTCAGCGAATTGCCCGTATTCATCCGTCGGATCAATCTGATGCCAGAATATATCAAGCAGTTTTTCATAACTTACTTTTGACGGATCAAACGTTATCTGCACTGCTTCATAATGACCTGTTTTTCCTGATGAAACTTCTTCATATGTGGGATTAAGAGTTTTTCCTCCCGTATATCCAGCCATTATATTGATAACTCCTTCAGCATCCTATAAGAAAATATTTCAGTATTAATAAAACATTTTTACCTTTATTCATATACCAATTAAAATCCTTTTAATTCCTCTTTCCACAGGCCGTTTGCAACCATGAAGCATTTTTTTGAGGTTACCAAAATGCCGTATTCTTTAGCCTTGGAAATTGCCGTATCCGATTCCGACCCGGGCTGCATCCAGAGCCGTTTGATACCTAGCAAATTCATCTCTTCAATCACTTTTTCGGTGATTACCGGAGGAACCACAGTTAATATCATATCAGGTAAAGGATTTATTTCTTTAATTGAACTAAATAATTTCTTTCCTTCAACCTCGCCGCCTTTTGGATTTATCCCAAAAACATTGAAACCTGCTTTTAAAAGATCGCTGAATATTTTATAGCCGTATTTTTTGCTGTTTTGGGAAACCCCTATTACGGCAATTTTTTTCAATTTATAATCTTCCATCTTTTTTTTCTCGTTTTATTGAACTTTGCCTTTAATTTAAATACTTTTCAATTATTTGATCTTCGTTGTCAACTAACTATTTTTTAACCTTTCTTCCGAAAGATGCAGATGGTCGGTTTCAACTTCAACAAGAGCTTCAAATATCTGTTTTATTCTTGCATCTTTTGATTCTTTTGCGGCCTGTGAGTAAAAATTAATTGCCTTTGTTTCACGGGAGTGGGATTCATTAAGATTTTCTTTATTTCCTACATAACATTTATCATTACCATTTGGAATTTTATCCAACTTTAAGATTTTTTTCCAAATTGAAGCATGTTCAGATTCTACTTTTCCGAGAGCCTTGAAAAGAAGTTTACCTTCAGCATCATCAGTTCTTGCAGCAGCACAGAAATAAAATGCGGAATTGCTCACTTCCACTTCAAGCGCGCGCTCAGCATTGGCACGATCTTTTTCATTAAGGCTGACATCAAAGTTTGCCTTTGAATCCTTTGCTTCTATTAGGTATTGCCTTTTAGCTCCGCAAAACGGACAATTAGACGGAGCTTCATCCCCGATATACGGATCTCCGCAAATCTCACATCTCCAAAGTTTAACCATACATCCTCCTATTACTTGATAATTATAAACCTCTCAAAAATTCGGGTTTAAGTACTTTTTTGGAACCGTTTTGAATAACTTCATCCAGTTCATTTAGTATTGTTTCTTTATCCCGCGGGAATCTGGCATTTATTGGATAATAATTTGATGCGTGATTAGAGAAAAAAAGACATTTAAAATCTTCCAAGTTTTTTATCAGCAGATGAAGCTCTTTAAGAAAATCGAAATCTTCAAGCTGTTCAAATTCTCCTCTTTTAAGCATTGAGTACAACGGAGTGCGCGGTGCAATCATCAAAGTTAAAGCAGCTATCTGATGCGGTTGAGCCTGGTTTAGTATTTTAGCAGTATTTATTGCATGGTTTTGAGAATGCTTTTTCCCGCCCAAACCAAGTATCACGGTTACATTAGTTTTTAGTCCCGCCTCTTTCACCTTAAGACAGGTTTCCACGTTTCCTTCAGGGGAACCGAATTTTTCTATAAAATCATAAATTTGCTTATCGCCTGTTTCAAAACCAAGATATACAGTTGATAGTTTTCTGTCTTTTAGTTCCTTAAGATCATTAACGGTTTTATTTTGAAGGCTTTTTATGGAACCGTAGATAGCTATTTTCGTAAGGTTCGGAAACTTATTAATCGCTTTTTCTAAAATATACTTCAGACTGCTTTGAGGGAGCGCAATGGCATCCCCATCAGCAAGAA
>JAPLKN010000028.1 GCA_026388075.1 Elusimicrobiota bacterium | reverse complement strand
ATGTTGATTTTTTTTGCGGTTTTTTTGATGGCCCAAGATAAAGGTCCTGAATGGCTGTCCGGTGAAAGCAAAAAATATCCTAAAAAAGACTATTTTGTAGGCGTTGGCATAGGGCATGGGCTGGATTCGGCCAAAGCAGATGCGGCTGCGGCAATTACCAAAGTTTTTGGCGCGACGGTCCAGCAAACTTCGGTAGATGTAAATACAGAAAAAACAACTAAAAAGGGGTCTAAACTGTTGAGAACCTCGGAAGTTTCTACAGAAACTGAAACTAAAGTAACAAGCTCCGAAAAAATTGAGGGGATAGAAATTGCTGAAACATGGTTGAACGAAAAAACCAAAAATTATTATGCGCTTGCAGTGCTGAATAAAACTAAAATGCGCCAGATTCTTTCGGCCCAGATTTTAGATCTTGAAGGGGATATCCATGACCAGTTAGAGATAGGCAAAAAAACATCATCAAATATTGAAAAGGTCCGCTCGTTCAGTACCGCATTGCGGTTTTGGGACAAAAAAGTGGAACTTGTGAACAGGAAAAAAATTGTTGATTGGACATTTATTCCGGACCTTATTTCCGGCGATTCAAAGGTTAAAATTAGAAAAATGCAGGACGATGCGATAAACCGAATTGTGTTTGTTGTAGATGCCGCCCGCCCGGGATTAAACTCAGTTGTAAGCGATAGGATAACAAAACTCGGATTTAAGGTAATTCAATCGGCTCCTATTCAGCCCGATAAAACACTGACAGTTATTACCGTTAAGTGCTCTGACGAAATTTCTCCCTTTGACAGAGGAAATCCGTCTTGGAAATTCTATAATTGGAAGGCAAGCGCGCAGATGAACCAATTATGGACTTCAAGCGGCAGTTTTGCAACAATTTCCGAAGAAGGAGAATCTTCTCATTTAAGCGATGCGACCGCAAAAAGTAAGGCATATATTGATGCGGACAGGACTCTTGCCTTAAGTATAGAAAAAAGGATCAGACAAAATATATTCGGAGAGTAGCAAATAGTTTTTGGAAAAAGGGAGGAAAAAAATGAGAAGGTATTTACCGTTTTTGTTGGCAGTTGTTTTTTTGGCAGGATGCGCAGGGGCGCAAAAGAAACCCAGCTGGATTTTGAAAGGCGCGGGAGCATTTCCAAAAGGGAATAAGGTGCTTTACGGCGTAGGTTTGGCGGAAGGCATAAATTCCGAGTCATTGAGAAGAACTACGGCAGATAACAGAGCCATAGCTGAAGTATCAAAACAGGTTTCGGTAATGTCAACTTCATTGATGCGCGATTATATGAGTTCTGCTAATGCTACGGAAAAACAAAAATCAAGCGGCGAGCAGTACGTGGAAAATACCGCTAAGACTTTTTCTTCAAACACGGTATCCGGTATTAAAATTACCGACCGTTGGGACGACGGTAAAAAGTGTTATTCTCTCGCGGAGCTTAATATTGATGATTTGAAACAAATGGCAGAAAATATGAAAGAATTAAACCGCAAGGTTAAGGAATATATAAAAGCAAACGCTGAAGAAGCTTTTGATAAGCTTGAAGCAGAACAAGAGAAGCAAGAAAACAAGTAATTAGAGATTAGTGATTAGAAATTAGATAAACCGTTTTGAGAACCGATTTAGCATTAAACCTGTTTTTGTCTAATAACTAATAACTCATTACTGTCGTTAAAGCCGCCATCGTTAACAGCAGAAGAAGACAGGTTAAGGTTGAGGTTGAGAAAAATAAGGGCAGCTACTAAAAGTTCAAAGCTTTCCTCAATCTAAACCTGTTTCACTCTTAACCTGTAGTTGAAAGTTGCCGCCATCGTCTAGGGGTTTAGGACATCGCCCTCTCAAGGCGGAGATCACGGGTTCGAATCCCGTTGGCGGCGCGTGTTTAGCAATCATAGGGATTTGAAGCCGACCCGAAGCGCCCGATGAAACGGGGAGGAAGCGAGGGCGGCCGGCTGTGGAGGAGCCCCGAATCGGGGCGGGGGAAACAGAAATCCCGTTGGCGGCGCGCGTTTAACTTTTAAAGGGATTTGAAACCAGCACTGAATGCGAATACGGAAAAATAAAGGTGAAAAAATGTCAAATATTGTACCCAAAAAATATATTCAAAATATTATTTATTTAATTCGTGGTCGTAAGGTGATGTTTGATAGAGATCTAGCAAAACTATATAATGTAGAAACAAGAGTTCTTGTTCAAGCAGTAAAAAGAAATATAAAGCGATTTCCTTCGGATTTTATGTTCCAATTAACAAAGACAGAACTAAGAAATTGAAAATCACAAATTGTGATATCCAATTCTATTAAAATGGGATTAAGAAAAAAACCTTTAGTTTTTACTCAGGAAGGTATAGCGATGCTTTCAAGTGTTTTAAATAGCGAAAAAGCAATACAAGTTAATATCCAGATTATGAGAGCATTTATGAAATTAAGAGAGATAGTTTCTTCACATAAAAAACTCTGGCATAAAATAATAGAAATGGAAGATAAATACGATGGTCAATTTAGGGGAGTTTTTGAAGTTCTAAAGCAGTTATTAGTAGAGCATAAGGGAAAAGTAAAGAGAAAAATAGGATTCATAGAATAGGAATAAACATGCTTGACATCAAATTGATTAGAGAAAATCCTGAAAAAGTAAAAAATGCGCTTGAAACCAGAGGGCAAAAGATTATTTTAGACGATCTTCTTAACTGGGACACGGAAAGAAGAACCCTTCTTACCCAAATAGAAGATATGAGGGGAAAAAGAAACAAAGCTGCTGAAGATGTGGCTAAGTTGAAAAAAGATGGGAAAAACCCTCTGGAGAATCTTGTTTCCGATATGGATCAAGTTAGGGAGCAAATTAAGGAAAAAGAAAATTATTTGGTGACTTTGGAACAAAAAATTGAAGATTTTGCTTTGAGGCTTCCCAACATTCCAGACGAGACAACCCCTCTGGGAAAAAGCCCGGAAGATAATAAAGTATTAAAGCAGGAAGGAGATATAAAATCTTTTGATTTTACCCCGAAGCCTCATTGGGAAGTGGGAGAAAAACTTAAAATCTTGGATTTTGAAACCGCTTCTAAAATTTCCGGCTCGCGATTTGCACTGTTAAGGGGGGCGGGATGTATTCTTGAAAGAGCGCTAATAAGTTATTTTCTGGATACTCACATAAAAGCAGGATATACAGAAATTTTTGCTCCTTATCTTGTTAACCGAGCCTCAATGCAGGGCACGGGACAGCTTCCTAAATTTGAAGTTGAGCTCTTCCGCTGTAACGAAGATGACCTATATTTAGTTCCTACTGCGGAAGTTTCAATAACTAATATCCATAGGGACGAATTTCTTGAAGAAAAAGAATTGCCGAAAAAATATGTTTCTTATTCTGCTTGTTTCAGGAGAGAAGCGGGATCATACGGAAAAGATACAAAAGGTTTAATTAGGAATCATCAGTTTAACAAAGTTGAGCTTGTAAAATTTGTTAAACCGGAAGATTCTTCGGCTGAACTTGAAAGCCTGACTGCGGACGCAATGAAGGTTTTAAAAGGTTTGGGTTTGACGTGCCGCGTGGCCGCTGTTTGCACAGGCGATTTGGGCTTTTCCTCTTCTAAAACTTATGATCTTGAAGTTTGGATGCCCGGCGAAAAAAGGTGGCGTGAAATTTCTTCATGCTCAAATTTTAAGAATTTTCAGGCAAGAAGAATGAACATAAAAGTTAAATATTTAGATAAGAGGAAGGATT
>JAPLKN010000027.1 GCA_026388075.1 Elusimicrobiota bacterium | reverse complement strand
ACTCTTTTCTGCTCCGCAGTTACTGAATTATTTTGAATTGCCGCAGGATTACCTTTCGCCTTCGCTGTATCATTTATTTTTGCTTCTTTTTTTACCATTTTTTTCACGGGTTGCTTCTGCGAACTACTTGCTTTTTTTTGTACCTTGTCCAGGCCATCAAATGCTTTCTTGGCCCCGGACGGCTGAGAATAAGCAATATTCCCCGCAAAAAACATTAAAATTGCAACGATAAATAATCTAATTTTTTTATTCATTTTTACCTCTTATAACCTCGCCACCTGCGGGGAGCACCTACGGTCCACCCCGGAAGTGCCTTTTCCCTTAACTTTAAATCAGTATTTCTGCCACTTTTTTTCTATTTCGCTGAATTTGTACTCGCTCATTCTTTTGATCCTTTCCATCGGAACTTAGGGGACGAACTTAGGGGACAACTTAGGGGACGTAGTTAGATAATACGATATTGATAAGGCAAACTCAAAATGATGTTATCAAATTATGCTTAGTAATGAATTGCTAAAATGAATATCGTATTATCTAACTACGTCCCCTAAGTTTATGAAATTTTTCGTTCACTATTTCTTCATTTGTTCTGCATTTAAATATCCCTTGCCATTGTAATGCATTTCTTCTTGTGGATTCAAAGTATTTGAAAAAAGATACTTATCCTTATCTTTCTTTGAAGAAAACAACATTGCCGCAATCATTAAGGGATACGGAGTGTTGGAATAAGAATCGTTAATTGTTATACTCATGTTTCGAAGCACAATCTCCGCGCCCGAATCTGCGCCAGGTTCAAGAAGTCCCTGAAGTTTTTCAAATTCTAACCCTTTTTCCCAAAAACCAACTATATAATCACACTCACTTGATGTTTTAAGCATCTTTTTGTAAAAAATTGTTTTTCCGTTTTCGTCTTTGATGTTTATTTCAGGCGCTTCATATGCTATAACAGCTTTTCCTTTTATTTGATGCGGCACAAATGCGCTTACAGCTTTTTTAAGATTGGGATCATTTTTTGCTTCCTGCGGTATGTTCTTTGCAGAAAAACCTGTAATTTCATCCTGCTCTTTTAATCCTAATAGTACATCACGTATGCCCTTCCATTCGCTCCTATCCCCGGTAAGAAAATTGACGGTATAACTACCGTATATGTCCTGCCGCCCCTTATACCAAAGGAATTTTCCGCTAATCTGTCCTAAATATTTTTTCTCGGCTTTAAATAGATTTTCAGTTTCTGCTTCTCTACCGTTTGTGTTAGCAACAATGACTTTTATTTTATGATATCCATCTTCAAGTTTTGAAAAATCATAATTGTATACAAAATCCCGACTGAAACTGTTTGCTATCGGTTTAATCCCTGTGTTTGCACCTTTGGACTCAACCATTAATTTCCTGCCCTCACCAATCTTGCCGCCGTAATTAAATGTCGGGCCGTTGCCTGTATTTATCTGTTTGTCATCTAAAAATATCGTAACTTCATCCAAATCCTTTCCATTTGTCATATCAATGTTAACAGTTACCGGAAAATCCGTTTTCAGGTCTTCTTCTTTCAAAACCGCCCCCTCCTTCGGGTTTTTTATCGTAATCGCAAACGCCCCTTCGGTGTGAGTAAGTTCCGACAATGGGTTATATTTTGTCCCACCTTGTTCCAGAATCAAATGAAGATGTGCTCCAGTCCCAATCCCCGAAGTCCCAACTGGAGCAATCGGCTCACCCTTCATTATACCAGACCTCTCGTTATCTTTATTAATTCTTATTTTTCGCTCAGGCCAGTTATTAGTTTTTCCTCTAAGTAAATAAAGTCCTTCTTTGTCATATCCAACTTTAAAGATTCCCCCACTTTTTGGAAGGGGTCCGGCCTCAAATAAATGAAAATATTTCCATATCTTATTACCTGATTTAATTTCTATAAACCATCCACCGCCTCCGATATCATCATAACTTAATTTTGTTATCATCCCATCTTCTACCGCATTTATGGCAATACCCTTATCGGCATCTCCTGGTAAAGGACTATAGTCAACACCATTATGAAAGTCCCAATTCTTTCTTGCTGGATGGACTCTTGGGCCATAGGAATCTTTGATTGAATTACTATTAAATGGCAACTCAGCGCAGTTTACTTCCGGCATGAAAAGAAATATTAGTAATATAATATAGAGTAAATACTTTTTCATAATTGATCGTTAAATATTTCTTTTTTTCTACTTATATTTCCTGATTTTTTTTCAGAGATTAAGACCTTTATTGATTCAATCTCATCATTACGCAAGAGCTTCAAATCGTTCGAATCAAGCTCGTTAAATTTTTTCCTAAATTTGAGCTCTCCTTTAATATCGTAAAACTCAACTATGCCATTTTCTTGAATATCAATCTCTTCTAAAATTGTGTTTATCGTAATCTTTCCGGATTCAGTAATGTTAGCTGAACCTCTTATATTTTCAGGAGTAATTTTTATCTTCTTTTCTAAAACATTAAAAAAATTTATTACTCCATTTGCGCTGAAATACCCATATTTACCGTTTTTGGTTAAGAATATTTCTGAAATTTCATAAAATTCTCCAAATGCCCAGACGATGTTCCCATTCTCATTATAAATCGCAAGATAAAATTTATTTTCATGGTACACATTATCTATCGCACAGGTTACAAGAAATACTCTGTAACCGTCTGCTGAGATTATATAAGATGGCGGCATTGTCATTGAAACATTGGTTTTTTCCCAAAGCTTATTACCCGAAACATCATAATAACTAAAAGTGGAGCTTGAAACATACCAGTCTTCCGCTAATTCGGCATCTTCAGTAACAACTCCTGCGAATTGTCCGTTATCTGAAACCAATCCTTCAATTGTATTCCTGTAGATGTATACATCTTTTTTCTTTTCTACAACTTTCAGCTGTATTGTTTTTATTGCCTTCCCCTTCTCATCCAAAAACTGCAATTGATTCTTTTTCTCGTCTTTTACTATTTTCCCTTTTGCTTGCACCGTATTTGGAACAGTGCCTGAGCTGGAAGCAACCGCTAAATTGTTTTTTGTTTTGCCCACATTCTTTGTCTTTGCTATTTTCTTTACTACTTTCTTCGCCTGCTTTTTAGGGGCTTTGTTAACACTACTTTCTTCCTTATCCAGGCTGTCAAACGCTTTCTTGGCGCCAGACGGTTGAGAATTGGCCGTACTAACACCAAAAATAACAAGCGCTGAAACAATAATCAAATTGATTTTTCTATTCATTGTTACCTCTTGAAACGAAGGCCTATGCGTAAGATAGAGTTTACGATAATATTGCGATTTCGTAAAGTGTAGTTTACACTCACTATCCTGTTCGGGCCCTGATTCCCCGTAATTACCCCATTTATTAACCTACTTGTAAAGTTATTACCTATTTAACTTTAGAAATGTCTTTTGCATATAACGCGTAAAAATTATAAATATCTGCCATTTTATTTTCCTTTGTCTTTACTGGTAGCTGGTTGCGGGTAACTGGTTACTGTTTCTTCAGCCACAAAAAATGCTCAATGTTTCCTTCAGGGCCTTTAACCTCAGAATCAGCTTCGCCTAACAAAACTAAACCCAATTTTCCCGAGAAGCTTCTAATCTTTTCTATGGCTTTTTGCCGTATGGATTCGTCCCTTACAACACCTTTTTTAAGCTCTTTAGGCAAAGACTCAAATTGAGGCTTAACCAAAGCCAGGATTTCGCCGCCTGAGTTTATTATTTCAAATGCAACCGGAAGAATTTTTTCAAGAGATATGAATGAAACGTCTATTGTAACAAATCCAATATTGTCTTTCAATAATTCCTTTGAAAAATAGCGGAAATTTACGCTTTCAATATTTACAACCCGCGGATCATCCTTTAATTTTTCGTGAAGAAGATTCCTCCCTACATCTACCGCGTACACTTTTTTTGCCCCGTTTAAAAGCATAAAATCGGTAAACCCGCCTGTTGAAGCCCCTATATCCATGCATATTTTATCTTTAAATGAAATATTTAGATTTCTTGCGGCCGATTCAATTTTTAAGCCGCCGCGGGAAACATAGGTTTTTGTTTTCTTTATTGTTATATCGGAAGAGCTCAATACAAAAGTGCCCGGCTTAAGAATCGGAACCCCGTCAACAAGAATGGCTCCGGAAATAATTAAACCTTGAGCTTTTGTCTGTGTTTCGGCAAGACCTTTATCAAAAAGTATTTTATCCAATCGTTCTTTTTTTAGTTGCACTTATTTAAATGTGCGGTACCACGCTGCTATTTTTCCCGCGATTTTTCCAGGAGTAAACCCATATTTTTCTCTAAGTATATCGGGGCTTCCGTGCTCAATAAAGTGGTCAGGAAATCCGGTTTCAAAAACATGGATGTTTTTTCCGGCTAATCGTTCGCTGACGGCGCTGTATAATCCGCCGATTGATGAATTTTCTTCAATAACAGCAAAATATTTTGTTTTTTGAGCTAAAGATAAAATTAGCTTGGCATCAAGCGGTTTCAAAAAACGCATGTTCACTACCCCGGCTTTAATGTTTTTATCAGCCAAAATTTTTGAAGCCTCTAGTGACGGATAAACGGTATTTCCTATCGCAAGAATATAAAGATCTTTTCCCTCTTTTTTTATTTCAGCTTTTCCCGGCCGTAGAACTTTAAGTTCATTATCCAAGTTTATTCCTATGCCATGCCCTCTAGGGTAGCGTATTGCGACAGGGCCCTCCAAAGTAAATGCTGTTTTTAGCATATGCTGAAGTTCATTTTCGTCGGCAGGCGCCATAATCGTAAAATTTGGAATAAATCTCAAGTACGAAAGATCAAACGCTCCCTGATGAGTGGGCCCGTCTTCACCGACTATCCCTGCCCGATCTATTGCAAAAACAACCGGAAGTTTTTGAAGAGCAACATCGTGTATCATTTGATCCAGGCTTCTCTGCAAAAAAGTGGAATAAATTGCGCATACCGGGCGCATCCCTTCGCAGGCAAGCCCGGCAGCAAAGGTCACTGCATGTTCTTCGGCTATCCCGACATCAAAAAAACGTCTCGGGAACTCTCTTCTGAATGCGTCTAAACCCGTGCCTTCCGCCATCGCTGCCGTAATGGCAACTATTTTTTCGTTTTCTTTCGCAAGCTTTATCAAAGTATTTGAAAAAACCGAAGTGTAGCTTGGAACATTAGAGCCGGACTCAATTTCTCCTGAAGAAATATTAAATTTTCCTATACCGTGAAATTTTGTTGGGTCGCTTTCCGCCGCTGAAAAACCTTTACCCTTTTTTGTTATAACGTGCAGCAGCATCGGAGCTTTCAGTTTTTTTACTCCGTTAAGGATATCAATAAGGTCATTAATATTATGCCCGTCCACAGGCCCGACATAAGAAAAACCCATTTCTTCAAAAAGCATTCCTGGGAAAAGCAGAACTTTAAACCTTTTTGCAACGCGTAAAATCTGCGCGCCCCAAAAATGCAGCCGCTTAAAAAATTTCTCAATCTTCTTTTCAAAGCCTTTCCATGTGCCGGCGGTAATTATTTTCGCTAAATAACCTGCTAAAGCGCCGACTCGGTGAGAAATAAACATCTCATTGTCGTTTAAAATAACAAGGATATCTGTTCCCAGATGCCCGGCGTTCTGCAGGGCTTCAAACGACATTCCGCCCGTCATTGAACCGTCGCCGATAATGGCAACTACTTTATTATCCTGTCCCTTAATGTCCCTTGCAAGAGCATAACCCAGTGCCGCAGAAATTGCGGTAGAAGAATGCCCGACAGTAAAAGGATCGTATTCCGATTCTTCCCTGTTTGGGAAACCGCTTATTCCCCCGTATTGTCTTAATGTATGAAACCTGCCGTATCGCCCTGTAAGAAGCTTATGCGCATACGCCTGGTGTCCTACATCCCAGATTATTTTATCTTTCGGCGCATCGTAAACATAATGGAGAGCTATTGATAACTCAACCGTGCCAAGACTTGAGGCAAGATGCCCGCCTGTTTGGGACACAGTTTTTATCATTTCGTATCTAATTTCTTTTGCAAGTTCAGGCAAAGCTTCTCTTTTTACACTCTTTAGATCTTCGGGCTTCGTAATTTTTTCAAGTATTCCCATTTTATCCTTTTTGTCATTACTGGTCACTGGTCGCCGGTTGCTGGTCGCTGGTCGCGTCTCTACTAATATTGCCTTTGAATTATATAATCGGCCAACTGCGACAAAATCTCGGCTTTTTTACCAAATATGTTCAGGCTTTTTTTTGCATTAATAATCAATTTCTTAGCTTTATTTTGGGATTCTTCCAATCCGTATAATGACGGGTAAGTCAGCTTATTATTTTCCAGGTCGCTTCCCCTTTTTCCAAGAAGTTTCTTATCGGCAGTTATGTCAAGGATATCATCCACTGCTTGAAAAGCAAGGCCAACATATCTGCCGAATTGATTTAAGGCATTCAGTTGTTTTTTGCTGGCATTAAAAAGAGTTGCCCCGATAAGAAGACTTGCCTGAATTAAGGCGGCGGTTTTATTTAAATGAATAAATTCAAGGTTTTTCTTGGCAGTATTCAAATTCATCTTGTTCCATCGATTTGTCTCAATGGTATCTTTCATTTGGCCGCCAATCATTCCCTTATATCCGGCAAGTTTAGCAAGCACAAGCACTGAATCAATTATTCTTTGTTTGTTTAACCGTTTGTTTTCGCCAAGGTTTCCCATCAAACGAAATGCGTCCGTTAAAAGAGCGTCGCCGGCCAATATAGCAGTTGCTTCTCCGAATTTTTTGTGGCTGGTGGGTTTTCCTCTGCGCAAATCATCATTGTCCATTGAGGGAAGATCGTCATGAATCAAAGAATAGGTATGAATAAATTCTAAAGCCGTGGCTGCCGGCAAAATATCCGCAATATTTTTTGAACCGCAAATTTCAGCTCCCAAAATTACAAGGATTGGCCTGAGGCGTTTTCCTCCGGCAAAAACAGAATATCTCATTGCCCTTGAAATTAACGAATTATCTTTCGGCAGATATTTTTTCAGCGCTTTTTCCACTAACTTTGACTTTTTGGTTAAATAGCTTTTCAGTTCCATGTTTTTAAACTTAATTTCCTTTTGTCTTTGCGTTTTTACTATGAACTCATAACTAATTACTAATCACTGTTTTTTTCGTCTTCCGGTTCAAAAGGTTCTGCTGTCATTTTCCCGTCTTTTTTTACAAGAATTTCTATCTTCTTCTTAGCTTCTTCAAGTTTTGTTGAGCAAAACCGCACCAGTTTTATCCCTTCCTCAAAAAAAGCAAGCGATTCTTCCAGATCCATCTGGCCGCCTTCCATTTTTTCCACGATTTCTTCAAGCCGTTTAATTGCGCTTTCAAACTTCAAGGTCTTTTTCATAGTAAACCTCTTATATACCAAACCAACCCCGGGGGTTGGTTTGGTATTGTTTCAATCCGTTGGTTTTGAAGATTAGTCCCTGTGGTTTGCATTGTTTATTTCTCCTAGTTCAAGTTAGTGTAGTTAGTAAAGCCAGACACCATTGCCGGATTCGGAGCCGTTCAACCTCGTAGGTTGTACGGCCATTACCAATCCAGGGGCCTAACACGGATTCTATATAATTGTTATATCTTTTATTCGACCTTGATTATCAAAAGAAATTGTGTATTTGCTTTCTTTAGTCTGCATATTTTCAGCATCAAGATAATAAGGCAATGTAAAAGTTTGATTAACTAATTTTGTGATTACGGTACTGAAATTAATAATTGGTAATTCCCCGCCATCTGCATGGATAATATTATCTATACTTCCTGAATATACGGCAAATTTCCCTTCTTTTCCTCGAAAATATTTTTGAGTAACAACAATATCATTAGATTTATTCCCATCCAATCGATAACTAGAAACATTCACATATTGAGGAAGTTCTATAACAAAAGAAGGATATTTTGCGATCCCTTTTCCATTGTTCCGCAATAAAATTAAAATTTGATCGGGACTAATTTCTTTAAGTAGAAGCTGTAGATCAGGTTTCTTTGTTTTATGAAATAAATCTTCTACTATTTTAAGGTCAATAGAATTAAAAGTACCTCCTGCTCTAATATAAAACTTGTAATCCTGCACACTTCTATGAGGAGACGCCTCACTTTCAGGTATATAAACGGCCATTACTCCTTCATCGGGTGAAGTTTCTATTGGCAAATATTCAACCCCTTTGACCAATCTCTCTACAATTCTACTTTCAATTTCTCTCAAATTGGATTCATACTTTTTCAAACCTTTGATAGGATTCTTGTCTATTATTATATCTACATCATCAGCTGGTCTTGGCCTTGCTCTAATGCCAAACAATATAACACCACCAGAAGTATTTGCAAATCCTGAAAGCGCCTTTGCAAAAAGCTTTTTGTCATTTGGTGATAGTTCGGCACTTGTTGCGTCTTCTTTTTCTTTGCAGTCCATCCAATTAGTTTCAAACTCTTTATTCATCATATTTGCATTAATATACTCAAGACTTAACTTCTCAAATAAAATTCTAGCATTATTCATGAGTAATTCCCTCTTGAGATTACGGCTTCGGAAATTAGGGACAGGGAAATTAGGGACAGACACCTATTTAATAAAATAGGGCCTTTTTGCTCCACAATTACCAAACAAAGCCATAGCGGACACTGCGGCCTTTGCCGCCGATATGGCGAATAACTTTCTTTTGCAAAAGATCGTCTATTTCCCTAAAAGCCGTAGCACGGCTTGCTTTCGTCATACTTGTGTATTTCCGTGTGGTAAGGCCGCCTTCAAAACCATCGGTCCCTGCCTCAAGCATTTTATGTATTACTTTTCTTTGCCTTTCGTTTATTTGAACTTGAGAATGGGCCTTCCAAAATTCCGCCTTCTTTAATACATGTGAAACGATGTTTTGTGAGCCTTCAACCGATTTTATGAAAGATTCCAGAAACCATTCAAACCATTTGGTAGGTTCTAGTCTGCAATTTTGGACTTTTTCAAGAATTGAGTAATACTCGTTTCTTTGTTTTATGATCTGTGAAGACAAACTGTAGAACCTGACATTAATATTTTCGTCCTGGGCTAGTGCCATATCTGTAAGTGCGCGCGCAATACGGCCGTTGCCGTCTTCGTATGGATGTATAGTAACAAAACGGAAATGTGCTGCTGCTGCGCGAAGTATACCGTCCATTTTACCGAATGATTTATTCCACCAGTCAACAAAAAGAGCCATTTCTTCTTTCATCTTTTTTTCGGGAGGAGCTTCAAAATGTACTTTTTCTTTTCCGATAGGACCTGAAACCACCTGCATAGGGGCATTCCCTCTTAGAGCGCCAACACGAATTTTATGTAGTCCTGAATATCCGGTAGGAAAAAGCGCCGCCTGCCAGCCGTTAAGCCGTTTTATTGATAAAGGTTTGGAATGATTACGAACAGCATCAAAAAGAACTTCTACAAGACCATCGGCGTTCCGCTCTTTCGGCAAACCAACGCCTTGCGGCAAACCCAAGCGAACCGCAACCGAAGAACGCACGGCATTGCGGTCAAGCTTCATGCCTTCTATTTCTGCTGTCCGAACAGCTTCTTCAACGAGCACTTCTGCCTGGGCTTCTACTTCAAGACGAAGTTCCAATGCGGACATTTTTCCCAAAAGGTTGCCTTGCACGAGGCGAGCTTTGGAAAGAAGCTCCATTACCGCCTTATGGTCGTACTCAAGGTTTTGCCAGTTTTTGTTTTCCCAGATATAGCGCTTCAACTTATTCTCCTATGAAGCGATTAGACTGCCTAATCGCCTCATATCGTGATACAGTTATAGCATGTAATCGCTTTAATTTCAAGGACTTGTAAATAGGGACAGACACCTATTTAATAAACCAGCAAGTTGAGCAACGACACTACCATAGATTCCCGCTAACTATCCGCGGGAATGACCCTTCGACTTGGTTCGACTTCGCTCACCACGGGACGCTCAGGACAAGCAAGAGTGGTTCCCCCCGGACAAGAGACTGTGTCATAATTGGATCACGGAATCAGTTCTTTGACAACGAAGCATAAAATTTACCGGTTAACCGGCAAAAACAATAATAAACAGGGGAATCCCTGTTGTTCTTAAGACATTAGCTTGGCAACCAGCGCCTGCACGCCAATAATGCTTATCATCCGCGACATGTTGAAGCAACTGGAAAACAACGACATTTCTGCTTTAACACCATCAAGACCTCTTAACAGAAATGCTGTAACCCCCAGATTTCGCTTAATGTGCCCGAAAGGGAGCTCAACCTTTTGTTTTCTTAAGCGGAATATTGTCTGCGATTGCTCTTTTGTAAAATTTTGTTCAAGTATTTTCTTAGTTTCTTCATTGGCAAGCCGTTTTATGCGCCTGCCTTTGTTTGATGTTGTGCATATTCCGAAATGCACGCAATTTCGACATAAATTTCTGTCAGAAATGCTATAAACGTTCATGTTCTTTTCTTTGTCAAGGTGACTATACGGCAGCTTGTGTCCTTGTGGGCATATGTAAGAATCGGTCTGTGAATCATACGTAAATTGTTCTTTGGCAAACGGCTCTGAATTTTGCTGACTGGTTTGTTCTTGTGAAGGCACAATAACATTGACATTTTTGTCCGCAATCTTTTTTAGTTCATCGGTGTTAGCATAACCGTCATCGGCACAGGCATTTTTACACTTATGTTCAAGTGTTTCATGGGCTTGCTCTATTTGATTTGCAAATTGTTCGCGGTCATTATGTTCATTGACAACATCGCTATTGACTATTAATCCGTGTTTTTCGTCAACAACGATTTGCCCGCTGTAACCGGAATGTATTCCCTGTCGTCCTTTCACTTTTATACATTCCGGATCAGTGGAATTCATTGATTGAAGTTCCTGGCTCTTTAGTTCTTTCATAATGTTTTGAACCTTTGATTTAAGAGCTTCTTTGTCTTTCAGTTCTTCTTTGAGCTTTACCAAAGAATCGCTGTTTTGTTCTTTTTCATCTATAACATCGCATTCTTTAAGTATGGATTCAATATGTTCATCTATGCTTTTAAGATGTTTTTCGCATTTTTCCTGTGTCCATGTGTTATCTATCGCTGCATTGGCTCTTATTTTACTGCCGTCCACAAACAAAGTATTGCCTTCAATAAGGCCAAGCTTTATACATAACCTGGCACACTGCTTTAATATGTTTTTTAGAGCTCTTTTATTATCTGTTCTGAATCTGGCTATGGTTTTATGGTCTGGCTTTAAGCCGCCCATAAGCCAGATAAATGATACATTATGGTATGTGGCTCTTTCCAGTTTCCTTGAACTGCGGATACCGTAAGAGTAGCCATATACAAGCAGCTTAATCATTGCCTTGGGTTCATATTCAGGGTTGCCTACTTGGTTTTCATCAACTATTATCCCAAGTTCACCAAGTTCAAGCGATTCCACAAAAGCGTCGTAGGCCCGCACAGGGTCATCTTCACGAACATAGTCTTCGATACTTTGCGGGAACAAGTTCATTTGATGCCGGTCGCCGTATCTGTATGCCATAAGAATATCTCCTTTTTGCTATTATGGAGATATTTTAGCATTTAAAGTTTTAAGGAGCAATTTGTTTATCGTCGTATCCTCGACGGAGATTAAATCATGTAATTATGACACAGTCTCCAAGTCCGGGGAGCCCTGGCCTTCGGCAGCCTCTGGATCCCGAATCAAGTTCGGGAATGACAGGCAACTTAGGATGCCACTTCGTGTCAATTAATTTTTTCCACATTTGCAAATATTTCGCCTTTTGAAAGTTTAACTTTTACCGTATCATTGACGCTTAATATCTTTGCATCTTTGACTATTTTATTTTGTGGAACACTAAAACAAACAGAATAGCCTCTGTCCAATATATTAAGGGGCGAAAGAAGCCCTAGTTTTTCTCTTAAAAGGCCCCATTCTTTTTGTTTTGCGTCCATAAACATCTGGGAAAAATGCAATATTTTTTCCTGAATATCATCTATTTCATGAATCTTATCCTCAAATAAAGCAGCCGGGTTTTGAATGGCCTTGCTGTCAGAAATATCTTTAAGTCTTTCTTCTTTTTCGGAAAGCATAAATTCCATCTGATTGACAATATGATGTTTTAGGTCATCTAGTTTTTCTATAAGTTCCGCTTTATTTTTTACTACGAGCTCTGCCGCCGATGAAGGAGTTGCTGCTCGCATATCCGCAACAAAATCGGCTATTGTATAATCTATCTCATGCCCCACGCAGGAACTCACGGGAATTTTTGATGAAGCGATAGCTCTTGCCACCATTTCTTCGTTAAAAGCCCAAAGATCTTCTATTGAACCCCCGCCGCGGCCTACAAGCAAAACATCCAGGCTCGGATAATTATCATTCAAATATTTAATTGCTTCAGAAATATCGTATTTTGCCTCGTCGCCCTGAACGTGCACCGGATAAAGAAGAATTTCAACATTTGCATAGCGCCTGTTTATAACTGAAAGGATATCTTTTATTGCCGCGCCGGTTGGAGACGTAACTATACCGATTTTTTGAGGCAGCAGAGGTATAGGTTTTTTTCTTTCCGGATCAAACAACCCTTCTTTTTCCAGTTTTTTCTTGAGCTGTTCAAATGCCAGCTGCAGAGCCCCTTTACCGGCAGGTTCAAGGTAGTTTATAACAAACTGGTACTCACCTCGTTTAGGATACGCCGAAACCCTGCCCCGCGCAATTACTTTTATTCCGTCTTCAGGCGTAAATCTGAACGAACGGCTTGTGCCTCGAAAAATTACCGCTGATATCTGCGATTCTTCATCCTTCAGAGAAAAATACATGTGGCCGGAAGAATAAGTCTTGAAATTGGATATTTCTCCTTCAACCCATATGTCGGGATAGACGTCTTCAAAAACAATCTTAATTTCGTTGTTTAGTTCAGAAACCGTATATATTTTGTGTCCATCTTCCATTGAGACAGTCCCCAGTTACCGGCGACCAGAAACCGGTAAATACAAATAAGCACTTGCACTACATTACAGACTTTTAATCATTCTAAGAATCATTTTGATTTCAAGTTTAATCAAATTTTGGACTTCCGCCAACTCATCATTTTTGCAATAGTTTAGTTGCTTTGTTATCTCAAAATGAGTTTCCAGCTCTGCACATGAACCCAACGCGATATAAAGAAACTGCCGGTACTCGTTATCGTGATTCCGGGCAAAACCCTCGGCAACATTGGATGGAATTGAAACCGCTGCCCTTCGAACTTGAGATACAAGCCCAAATATCTCTTCCTTTGGAAATTGTTTTGTCAACAAATATGACTGTTTGACAATCTGCATACCATTTTGCCAAATTCTCAATTCCCTGAAGTCTTGCACCATTTCATGTCCTTTGCTGGTAACTGGTTGCCGGTTGCTGGTTGCGGTTTTACCCCTGAATTGAGAATCTCCTAATTGACTGCGCCTTACCTGAATTTTCGTCTATTTCAACAACGCACCCTTGCATAACGGTCTGGCCCTTTGCTACCACAAAAGGATGGGGTAGCCCGGTTAAAAATTTCTTTAAGACAATCTCTTTGTCCATCCCTATAACGCCTTCTACGGGGCCGGTCATCCCGACATCAGTAATATAGGCTGTCCCTAGGGGCAGTATTTTTTCATCAGCTGTCGGAATATGCGTATGGGTGCCTATCACCGCAGATACTCTGCCGTCAAGATACCAGCCCATGGCATTTTTTTCAGAAGTTACTTCAGCATGGAAATCAACTATAATCACCTTTGTTTCTTTTTTAATTATTTCAAGAATATCGTTGATTCCCCTGAACGGACAATCAATATTCGGCAAATATATCCGGCCCATAATATTTATGACGGCTATTTTTCCTTTTCCATCCAGATGATAAACCCCGTACCCTTTCCCTTGAACGTTGGGAGGATAATTGGCGGGCCTTAAAATTTTAGGATTATTTATTACTTCCTCAATTTCTTTTCTATCAAACGCATGGTTTCCCAAAGTTATAACATCTATCCCGCATCCAAAGATTTCTCTTGCCGTAGGCCCGGTCAAGCCTTTGCCCCCTGCGGCATTCTCCGCATTTGCAATTATGAAATCCGGTTTTTCTTTTTCCTTTATTTCAGGAAACCTTTTGCAAAGTGTTTCTCTTCCGGGCTGGCCGACGACATCGGCGATAAAAAGAATTTTCATATTATTAATACCTCTCCCACCTACGGGGAGAACCTGCGGTCCACCCCGCAGGTGTCTTTAAGTCTTTTGTTTTTACCTAATCCCCACCTACTATTACCTATCTACTGTCTTATTTTGCGATTTCCTGGGCTCTAGTTTCCCTGATTACGGTAATTTTTATATGCCCCGGGTATTCAAGCTCTTGTTCAACTTTTTTGGCTATATCGTGCGCAAGAATCTGGGCTCCTTTATCGTCCACATCTTCCGGTTCAACCAAGATTCTTACTTCTCTTCCGGCCTGAATAGCGTAAGCAGACTCAACTCCTCTGAACGAAGTGGCAAGTTTTTCCAGTTTTTCAAGGCGTTTAAGATAATGTTCCACCGATTCTTTTCTTGCGCCGGGCCTTGCTGCCGATATTGCGTCCGCAGCGCCTATTACAAAAGCCTCCGGACTTTGCGGAGCTTCAATTCCTTCATGATGAGAAATTATGGCATTTACCATTTTAGGCGATTCGCCGTATTTTTTTGCTATATCCGCGGATATCTGATGATGGGTTCCTTCAACCTCTTGATCAGCTGCTTTGCCGATATCATGCAACAGGGCGGCTTTTTTGCAGAATGCCACGTCAAGCCCTAATTCCCCCGCAATAGCTCCGGCAAGCCAGGTAACTTCAAGAGTGTGCTGCAGCTGATTCTGCCCGTAAGAAGTTCTGTATTTAAGTTTGCCTAAAAGTTTTATTATTTCGGGATTAAGATTTATAACCCCGGCATCAAGCGCGGCCTGCTCTCCCGCTTCCTTGATTGTATTTTCCATTTCCCGTTTTACTTTCTCTACAACTTCTTCAATTCTTGCAGGATGAATTCTGCCGTCCGCGATAAGGCGTTCCAAAGATATTTTTGCTATCTCCCTTCTTACCCCGTCAAACGCAGAAACAGTGATTGCTTCGGGTGTGTCATCAATGATAAGATCCACGCCGGTTGCCTGTTCAAACGCCCGGATGTTTCTTCCCTCGCGCCCTATTATGCGCCCCTTAATTTCATCGTTAGTTATCGGAACATAGCTCGTGGTTATTTCCGCCGTGTGTTCCGCCGCAA
>JAPLKN010000026.1 GCA_026388075.1 Elusimicrobiota bacterium | reverse complement strand
GCGCGTTAATTATTTTTTTTCTTAAAGATATATCGCTTACGGCCTCTATCCAGGAAGTATCAACTTTTCCTATCCCCCCCTCAACCAGAATTTTTTTGAAATGATATTTTTCGTTAAAAAACGATAAAACCCTGCTTATATTTTTCTGGGCTTCGGGATTGCAATGAAGATCCTGAATATTTATGACTATTTTTTTGCTGTCAAAAAATTTTGCGTCGGTAATATTCCCAGTTTCGGCAGGTAAAAAAGAAGAATTTGCAAGTGCATTTTCTGCGGCGGTTTCCTGGGCTAAAGCGATAGCAGCGTGAACGCTTGAGCTTGTGCAGGTAAATAAAAAACAAGCGGCAGTAAAAACAGCCGTTGTTTTAATAAATAGGCGCAAGAATTTTGTATTGTATAAGGAAAAACTATGGAAATGCTTTTTCAGAAGCTTGTCCCCCCAGCATCTTTGATAATTGCTTTTAGCACCTATTATATATAAAGGCAGTGAAATCAAATCTAAAAAGTTGTAAAAGATGTGTGAAATTATTTATAAATAAACCTATTAATATAATAATAGACAGTTGATTTTACTGTAATATATTGAAAATTGATTTTCAGCTTTAAATATATTATAATACAAAAGAAAAGATACGAGGATTTTCGTCGAAAAAGGGTTAAAAACATGAATCTGACGCAGAAAATAATATCAAAACATCTTGTTTCAGGAAATATGGAACTGGGGCAAGAGATTGCCATCAAAATAGACCAGACGCTAACGCAGGACGCCACGGGAACTATGGCCTGCCTTGAATTTGAGTCTATGGAAGTGATTAAAACAAAAACAAAAATTTCCGTGAGCTATGTTGACCATAATACTTTGCAAACAGGTTTTGAAAACGCGGACGACCACAGATTTTTGCAGTCCATAGCTTCAAAATACGGAATTATTTATTCTCCGGCGGGAAACGGGATTTGCCATCAGGTACACTTGGAAAGATTCGGCGTACCGGGAGATACACTGATAGGTTCCGATTCGCATACTCCGACGGCGGGAGGAATAGGAATGCTTGCTTTCGGAGCGGGTGGATTAGACGTTGCCACTGCCATGGCAGGTGAAGCTTTTTACATAACAATGCCGAAGATTGTTAGGGTTCTTTTGCAAGGAAAGTTGAAAAATTTTGTCAGCGCAAAAGATATTATTTTAGAGCTTTTGAGGAGATTTACCGTTAGAGGCGGGCGGGGAAAAATATTTGAGTACACCGGGTCGGGAGTTTTAACTTTAAGCGTTCCTGAAAGAGCAACCATAACAAATATGGGAACAGAGCTTGGCGCGACAACAAGCATTTTCCCGTCAGACAGGGTGACAAAAGAATTTTTAAAGATGCAAAAAAGGGAAAAAGATTATAAAGCTTTTGAAGCGGACAGAGACGCATCTTACGACGATGAAGTAGTAATAAATTTAAATACAATAGAGCCTTTAATAGCTTTACCACATAGCCCGGACAACGTATGCAAAGTAAGAGAAGTTAATGACATAGAAGTAAACCAGGTTGCAATCGGCTCATGCACAAACTCTTCGCTCTCGGATATGATGTTGGTAGCAAAACTGTTGAAAGGCAAAAGAATTAATCCCAACGTAAGCCTGATTATTTCGCCCGGGTCAAGGCAGGTTATGACGATGCTTGCAAAATCAGGCGACCTTGCGGCAATAATTGAAAGCGGCGCCCGTATACTTGAATGCTCGTGCGGCCCCTGCATAGGAATGGGCCAGGCCCCTGCAAGCGGAGCGGTTTCTTTGAGAACTTTCAACAGAAATTTTGAAGGAAGATCGGGGACAAGAGATGCAAAAGTTTATCTTTGTTCGCCTGAAGTTGCAGTTGCATCAGCTCTTAGAGGAAAAATAACTGATCCCAGAGATGTTTTTAAAACGAAGCCGGCAATATCTTTACCCAAGACTTTTTTAGTTGATGACGGATACTTTCATTTACCGTCAACGAGTTCGGGAGATGTAAAAATTATTCGCGGCCCAAATATCAGATCTTTGCCCAAATTCAGGCCGATGGCAGACAGCATTAAAGCGCCGGTATTGATAAAGCTGGGCGACAATATTTCTACGGACCATATTCTTCCGGCCGGGGCAAAGATACTGCCTTTAAGATCAAATCTGCCTGCGATTTGCGAATACACTTTTTCTGCGATAGATAAGGACTTCCCGCGCCGCGCAAAAGAGTTCGGAAGCGGTGTAATAATAGCCGGGGAAAACTATGGCCAGGGATCATCAAGAGAGCACGCGGCGCTTGCGCCCAGGTATCTTGGCGTTGAGGCAGTAATAGCTAAATCTTTTGCCCGAATTCACCTTGCAAATTTAATCAATTTTGGGATTTTGCCTTTAACATTCCAAAATTATAGAGACTACGATATAATTGAGACGGGAATGACCCTTGATATTCCTGATGCGGTTTACAATATTAAGGAAAGCAAAGAGATAACCGTAACAATAAAAGAAAACGGAAAAAAGTTTCAGGCTGAATATGATCTTACCCCAAGACAAAAAGAAATTCTTTTTGCCGGGGGGCTTTTAAATTGGGTGAAAAATAGCAAAAAATTAGCGGATAGCGTATAGCGTATACAAAAGAACAAAGACATTGCAATAGAATTTCCTATCCCTGCCCGCCGGCAGGCGCGGCGCTAAACGCTATGCTCTACACGCTGGGAGAAAATATGGATTCTGAACAGATGAAAAAAACCATCATTGCGCAAGCTGCTACCGCAAAGATTGCCTCAAGGAAGTTGGCAAACCTTTCTTCTGACGATAAAAATAAAATACTCGTGGCAATAGCTGACGCTATTATTAAGCAAAAAGACGACATTCTTTTTCATAATGAAATTGATGTTGAAGCCGCAAAAGAAGCAGGGATCAGCGATGCTTTGGTAGACCGCCTTTTAATGGATGAAAAAAGAATTAAATCAGCGGCGCAGGGTTTAAGAGAAGTTGTTGATCAAAAAGATCCTGTTGGCGAAATTGTTGCTGACTGGACACCTCCGGTTGGGATACATATTCAAAAAGTAAGGGTACCTTTAGGTGTTATTGGGATGATTTACGAATCTCGGCCGAACGTAACGATTGACGCCACCGGGCTTTGCCTTAAGGCGGGAAATGCGGTGGTATTAAGAGGGGGGTCCGAAGCTTTTAATACCAATCACATGTTAATAAAAATCATTGCAAAATCAGCGTATTCTGCAGGATTGCCGGAAGGCTCTGTTCAATTGATTGAAACAACAGACCGTGAAGCCATTTTAGAAATGATAAAGCTGGACCATTTGATTGATTTGATAATTCCCCGCGGCGGCGAGGAAATGATAAAGTTTGTGCGGGAACACGCAACGGTTCCCGTGCTTGCGCATGGGAAAGGGCTTTGCCACACTTACATAGATAAGGATGCAGACCTTGAAATGGCAAAAAAAATTGCTGTTAATGCAAAATGCCAAAGGCCCGGAGTATGCAATGCAATGGAAAGCCTTTTAGTTCATAAAGACGTTGCCGAAAAAATTTTACCGGATCTTTGCGCCGAATATAATAAAAACGGGGTGGAAGTAAGGGGATGTCCTTTAACAAAAAAAGTTGTTCCTTCAGTTGTTGAGGCGACCGATCAGGACTGGTCAACGGAATATTTGGACAAAATATTGTCCGTCAAAATAGTGAATTCTTTAGAAGAGGCGATCAATCACGTAAACAAATACGGATCAGGACATTCGGAAGCTATCGTTACTAAAAATCAGGAAGCAGCAAGCAAATTTTTGAAAGATGTTGATGCCGCTGCGGTTTTTCATAATGCTTCAACAAGACTTCACGACGGAGGAGTGTTTGGTTTGGGCGCGGAAATAGGAATTTCTACACAAAAGCTTCATGCGCGCGGAACAATGGGGGTAAAAGAGCTAACAACCACAAAATATCTTATATACGGAAACGGAGAAATAAGAACATAACAGTTACCTGGCACCAGCTAGCATCATAAAATAGAAAGGCGAGATGTCCAAAGAAGACGCGGAAGGAATCCTGCAATATTATAATGATGCAGAAAAACAAAATACCGAAAAGCTAAAATTAAGAATGCCTAAGATACCGAAGGTCGATGAAGGCTGGCAGAACTTGACATAATAATTTGATTTTGCTTTAAATATAAAGAAGTCAAAAAACTAAGGAGGAAGGTATGTATTTAAAAATGCTGCTTGACGAAACGATTCAGTTGTTTGTAAATCCAAAAAAGTTTTTTTCCGGCCTCAAAATAGAAGGGGATTTTTTAACCCCTATTTTGAAAGCTCTATTTTATTCCGCGATCGCAGGGATTTTGTATTTTGTTAACGGAGTAATTAATCCGATGTTTGCAAATTTTGCAAATATACTAGGCCTTTTCATACAGGCTGTAATATTCGGTGTAATAGGCCTTTTTATCGGAGCTTTTGTTTTATGGATACTGGCAATGATCGTAAACGCAAAGCCAAAATTTTCTAATTGCGTATATGTTACGGCCGCGTTATACCCTCTTTTCATAGTGTTTATATTGTTAGGGCAAATACTATCTTTTAGCGGGGCGCTTTCTTGGTTAGTTATGCTGTCTGCATGGATATATGGGTTCTATCTTATTTTTTGCGCTTTAGTAGATAGTTTAAAAGCTGATGAAAAAGCAGGTAAAGCCTTAGTCGGTATATTAGTTCTAATTATCGTGTTTGCAGTAATAAGCCCTTTAATAATGGGATTTTTTGTTAAAGGATACGATGCAATGAGATTCCAGTTTTCTCAGAGAGTTCAGAATATAACTCAAGGAATGTGGAAGCCCCAGCCAAGAATGCAAGGCTTTATGCCAGGTCAAAGACCGATGGGATTTCCTGTTGCTCCCGGACAAAACATTCCAGCACAAGGTATGCAGTATCCGCCGGCAGGAGTACAGGTTTCAACAGTCCCGCTTCAGAATATAGTGACTCCGGCTCCTTCAATGACCACGCCTCAGCAAAATCGTGAAATGGCAAAAAGAATAATTATGTCAAATCCCAGAATGACTGCCGAGCAGAAAAGACAAGCGATAAGAAGACTTGAAGAAAATCAGAGAAAAATGAAAAAATAGATGCATAAGCGTGAAGGAAAAATAATGAGAAAAGAATTAAGACGTAAGCCTTATGCATTCATTTTTGACTTGGACGGCGTTATCGTAGATTCTATGCCGTACCATTTCCTTTCTTGGCATGAAGCGTTAAGACCATTTGGCGTCAGAGTAAACTGTATTGATGTTTATCAAAAAGAAGGCGCCAAATGGGACAAGGCGTTAGAATATTTCCTTCAGAAAGCCAATATAAAACCAACCAGAAAAATCCTCAACGGTATTTTCAAGGAACACAAAAAATCATTTAAAAAAATATTTAAAAGATATATTTTTGACGATGCATTGCCAATAATTGAAAAGATAAAGAAAAAGGGTTATAAAATCGGGCTAGTTACAGGCACAAATGCCAAGCGCGTAAAAAGGATATTGCCCGCGAAAATTTATAATATGTTTGACAGTATAATAACCGGTGACAGCGTAAAAAAAGGAAAACCCCACCCCGATCCTTACCTAAAAGCTGCGAAAAAACTGAATGTCAGTCCGTCTGATTGCGTGGTAATAGAAAATGCCCCGTTCGGAATTGAATCAGCAAAAAAAGCGGGCATGTTTTGTATCGCTTTGACTACAAGCCTTCCGAAAGAGTACCTTTCCGGAGCAGACAAAATAGTAGATAATCTCTTCCAAATATCGTCGATAATTTAAAGCGATACTTTAAGGTTATTAACATGATCCACAAAGTTGCTAACATCATAAACACATTGAAATTGCAATATAATTCTAAAAATGTTGACGGAATGGCACGCTTCGGAATCAGCAAAAAAAACACTCTCGGAATTTCGATGCCGTTCATAAGAAGCCTTGCAAAAAAAATCGAAAACAGCCAGTTGAATTGACAGGGATGCTTTGCGTGAACTGCTAAAGCGCAAAAAAGCATTAAGAAAGATAAAAGTTAATAATTTTAGAATCATTTGACTTTATAACTTTCATAACCTTTACACTTTTACACGTAGTTAAAAAAATGTTTCACGTGTCCGCCACAGACGCCGCGCCTGCCGGCGGGCAGGGATCAGCCTATGGCTGAAAACTTCCATATTTAAAAGATCTTTAAGCTATCCAGTTACCAACATAGATAGAATCAGTAAATTGTTTCATGTGAAACAATTTACTGTGATGTAAAAGTGTAGACATTTTTTAACTTTTTGACATTTGAACTTTCCAAACATTTACACGTCTTTAATCTAATGAGCAATTTTTTACTAATAAACCCTCCAATATATGACTTCGCAGCTTACGATCTGTGGGCCAAACCTTTGGGATTGCTATATATTTCAGCTATTTTAAAGCAATACGGACACAAAAGCATATTATTGGACTGTATGGACCGCAATCATCCTTTAATGCCGAAAACGGAATCAAAAGAGTACGGGTGCGGCCCCTACTATAATACCGTAGTTGAAAAACCGGAAATTCTTGCCAAAATCCCGCGAAAATACAAAAGATACGGCCTGCCAAACGAATCCATAACAAAAATACTAAACGAAATAGACAGGCCGGACTATATATTGGTTAGTTCAGGGATGACTTATTGGTATCTTGGGGTTTTTGAAGTAATTAGAACTGCTAAAGAGAAATTCAAGGATACTCCAATAATATTGGGCGGGAACTATGCAAGCCTTTGTTTTGATCATGCAAAAGAACATTCAGGAGCTGATTTTGTAGTAGAAAACGGAATGTCCGGTCTTTATAGCAGTCTGTTAAAACTGGGTTTAAAGATAAGAGGATTAAAAGAGCCATTTAATAATTATCCGGCCCCGGATTATGAAGGTTATAAAAAGAATGAATATATAGCCATAAGAACTTCTTTAGGATGCCCGTTTAATTGTGGTTATTGCGCTATTAAAACCTTGGCTGGCAAAAGGTGGCAGACAAAAAGTGCAGAAACTGTAATAAATGAAATTGTTTACTTTGCGGGCCAAGGAATTGAAAACATCGCTTTCTATGATGATGCGCTTTTGTATGATGCCAAAAATCATATAATCCCCATACTTAAAGGGCTGATTGAAAGAAAACTTAAGGTAAACCTCGTTAGAGACCTGCCTCTCTCGCCTCGCTGCCAGCCTCGATGTTTGGCGGGCGAAGCGGGCCGGTGGGCGGGCAACGGGCTCTTCGCCCCGTTAGAAATCTTAGCTGGCTTAGACATAAAGTTAAGCCCCTGTCTAAATCGGCGTTTCAGCCAACAATTTCTAACGGGGCGAGCGAATAAAGACGGCGGTATTACACCGCCATCTAAAAGCATGATTCCAATCTGCCGACAGGGGTCGGCAGCCTTCTCTAACGGGGTAAATTTCCATACACCCAATGGCCTTCATGCTAAATATATTACAAAAGAAGTGGCATGCCTTTTAAAAGAAGCCGGATTTATTATGCCAAGATTAAGCCTGGAAACAGTAGATCCAAAAGCGCAAAAGGCATCCGGTGGAAAAGTATCAACAAAAGAATACCTTTTCGCCGTAGAAAATCTTGTGGATAGCGGTTATAGTAGGGGGGAATATTGTGCTTATACAATGATTGGAATGCCGGGGCAAAGCCTGGAAGAAGTTGACAAAACTTTGGACATTGCCCATAATTCCGGGGCCCATATTTCGCTTGGCGAATATTCTCCAATTCCTCAAACTAAAGATTGGGAAAAGGTTAAAAACAATCTCCCGTATTTGGACCCCCTCTGGCAGAATAATTCTATATTTCCCTTCCACCCTCTTTCATACTGGCCCAAGCTACAAGCCCTCAAAGACAAAGCACACCGTCTCAATAATGAACTACGTTAAAAGTTAGGAACGTTTAGAAAGTTATGAAAGTTTGCAAATGTTTCACGTGTCCGCCATAGGCGCCGCGCCTGCCGGCGGGCAGGGATCAGCCTTTGGCTGAAAACTTCCGCATATGAACTTCTACGAGCAAAAAATCTCTTTATCTTGCTGATGGGCAAATTGTTTCACATGAAACAATTTGCCTAATTAGCAAGCCTATGCCCGCAATACCTTGCAAATAGATAAAATATTTTGTAGAATAATTTAGGTTAAAGCAGTGCGCATCACGCAAACGGCAAAACGCATTGATAATACAATGTATTTTAGAGGTATCATATGAGCAAAATTATTACGGTTGCAAACCAAAAAGGCGGTGTCGGTAAAACAACTTCGGCCATAAACCTTGCGGCATGCCTTGCCTTTATGGGCCAGGACACGCTTTTAATTGATATGGATCCGCAGGCAAATACCACAAGCGGCCTTGGCGTTGACAAAAATTCTTTAGAAAATCATATTTACCATTCATTGATTGATGAAGTTAAACTGGAAGATATCTTAAAACCTACCGAAATAGACTGGCTTGATCTGGCTCCATCAAACGAAGATTTAACCGGTGCAGAAATTGAATTGGTAAATATTGCAAACAGGGAATCGCGGCTTAAAGAAGCTTTATCAAAGTTTGAAAAAGTGTACAAATACATTTTTATTGATTGCCCCCCATCTTTAGGGCTTCTCACATTAAATTCTTTGGTGGCGGCAGATTCCATAATTATTCCTATGCAATGCGAATATTACGCGCTTGAAGGAGTCGGGCAGTTAATAAAAACAATAGAACTTGTCAAAGAAAATTTAAATCCGAAACTTGAAATTGAAGGCGTACTGTTTACCATGTTTGATGCCAGAATCAACTTGTCTCAGCAGGTTGAAGAAGAAATAAAAAAATATTTC
>JAPLKN010000025.1 GCA_026388075.1 Elusimicrobiota bacterium | reverse complement strand
GAGGGAAAGAGCCCAGAACATCAGCTAAGGTCCCTAAATTTACACTAAGTGGTAAACGTTGTGGAGTTACTTTGACAACTAGGAGGTTGGCTTAGAAGCAGCAATCCTTTAAAGAGTGCGTAACAGCTCACTAGTCAAGTGATTCCGCGCCGAAAACTCTCGGGGCTCAAGCATGATACCGAAGTCATGGGTCTACGAAAGATTTATCTTTTGTAGGCGGTAGAGGAGCGTTCCCGTTGCATCGAAGGCATACCGTAAGGAGTGCTGGAGCGTTGTGAAGTGAGGATGTCGGAATAAGTAGCGATAAACAAGGTGAAAATCCTTGTCACCGAAAACCTAAGGTTTCCTTGAGTTAAGTTCGTCTGCTCAGGGTTAGTCGGTCCTAAGCCGAGGCCGAAAGGCGTAGGTAATGGAGATCAGGTTAATATTCCTGAACCACCTTTGGTGCGTATAATGCCGTCAGTGACGCTTTCCAGTAGGTTATCTTACGAATGGTTGTGTAAGTTGTTGTCCCGCGCAAGCGGGATGACAGGATTTCCCCGCAAGGGGAGAGAACTAACTGTATGGGGAGCCAAGAAAAACCTGGCGGCTTGTGCCAAGAGTGCCCGTACCGCAAACCGACACAGGTAGGTAGGGTGAAAAACCTAAGGTGCGCGAGTGAACTCTCGTTTAGGAACTAGGCAAAATAGCCCCGTAACTTCGGAATAAGGGGTGCCCAATACTAGCAATAGTGCTGGGTTGCAGTGAAATGGCTCTCGTGACTGTTTAACAAAAACACAGGACTCTGCTGAAATCTCAAGATGATGTATAGGGTCTGACGCCTGCCCGGTGCTGGAAGGTCAAGGGGAGAGGTTAGTTCCGCCGCAAGGCGGAGCGAAGCTTTGAACTCAAGCCCCAGTAAACGGCGGCCGTAACTATAACGGTCCTAAGGTAGCGAAATTCCTTGTCGGGTAAGTTCCGACCTGCACGAATGGCGTAACAAAGAGAGCGCTGTCTCAACGAGAGACTCGGCGAAATTGTGGTATGTGTGAAGACGCACATTACCCGCGGTTAGACGAAAAGACCCCGTGGAACTTTACTGTATCTTAACCTTGAATTATGGGACTGAATGCGTAGAATAGGTGGTACCCTTTGATGCCTGGCTTCTGGGCTGGGCGGAGGGGAAATGTGAAATACCTCCCTTTTAATTCTGTGGTTCTAACTCCTAGGTTTGAAACGACCGGGAGGACAAGGTTAGGTGGGCAGTTTAACTGGGGCGGTTGCCTCCTAAAGAGTAACGGAGGCGTTCATAAGGTACCCTCAGGGCCAATAGCAATGGCCTATCGAGTGCAAGGGCAGAAGGGTGCTCAACTGCAAGACCTACAAGTCGAGCAGATGCGAAAGCAGGACCTAGTGATCCGGCGGTTTCGAGTGGAATTGCCGTCGCTCAACGGATAAAAGTTACCCCGGGGATAACAGGCTTATTTCCTCCAAGAGTCCATATCGACGAGGAAGTTTGGCACCTCGATGTCGGCTCATCCCATCCTGGGGCTGGAGCAGGTCCCAAGGGTTTGGCTGTTCGCCAATTAAAGGGGTACGTGAGCTGGGTTCAGTACGTCGTGAGACAGTACGGTCTCTATCTACCGTGGGCGCAGGAAATTTGAGGGGACTCGACCCTAGTACGAGAGGACCGGGTTGAACGCACCTCTGGTGTTTCGGTTGTTCCGCCAGGAGCAGTGCCGAGTAGCCATGTGCGGATGAGATAAACGCTGAAAGCATATAAGTGTGAAACTCACCCCGAGATTAGATTTCCCTAAAGGTCACCAGAAGACTACTGGTTTAATAGGCGGGAAGTGGAAGAGCAGTAATGCTCGGAGCTAACCCGTACTAATCGACCGTTTGGCTTGGCCGTATTTTTTAATCCCCGCCCGCTCCTTTGGAGCGAGGCGAGGTCTCCCGCCGCGGCGGGGACCCGACCAATTCATTTAGTGTTATAACCGCTTTTTTTACCCTATAGTTGTCAAAGATGTTCTTTATATAGAAATTTTTCCCGGTGCTTTTTCCGGTCCGCCCGTCGGCGAGGCAGGCAGGGTCACACCCGTTCCTCCTCCCAAGGCGGACGGGCATTCTTTACCCCGTTAGAAATTTCGGGGTAATGAGCTCTTTATAATTAAGTTATCTTTTTTGAAGATATTAAAATGTCTGGTGGTTTTTCCGGTGGGGTCACACCCGTTCCCATTCCGAACACGGAAGTTTCCGCCACTAAGACGTTGGCGGATCCGCCTGTGGCGGAAAGCTAACAATGTATGATTTTAAAATGTTCGGTGCTTTTTCCGGCAGGGCAACACCCGTTCCCATTCCGAACACGGAAGTTAAGCTTGCCAGGGCCGATGGTAGTGATACCGCAGGGTATCGTGAGAGTAGGTCGGTGCCGAACATTTTAAAATCATAATTTAAACCAGGGCCGATGGTAGTGATACCGCAGGGTATCGTGAGAGTAGGTCGCTGCCAGGCGTTTTAATATCTTCAAAAATAAAGCATGAAAATTTTCTAACGGGGCAGGCACGGAAGTTTCCGCCACTAAGACGTTGGCGGATCCGCCAAGAAGTAGTGGCGGAAAGCCCGCCAGGGCCGATGGTAGTGATCCGCCGCGGCGGTTCGTAAGAGTCCTTCGATTTCACTCAGGATGGTGAGCGAAGTCGAACCATAGGTCGGTGCCGGGGTTAATATAGTTTCTTGAGTCTAGAAAATCAAGAAACATATCCAGTGGTTTCAAGTTAGTGAAACCTTGGCAGTTCTTTATATGTTAAAAAGTTGTCTAAGAAAGTAAGACTTCTTCAGTCCTGAAGATCGGGACGAGAGGGGTTAAATGCCATCCCCGCAGTTTTACTACGCAAAACTAGGCGCGGGGACTGACGTCTTACCGAGACAGAGAAACTGGCAGAAAATTGTAAACTTCTCTTTCTCTAGAGAAGTTTTTTTGTTGCCGGAAACAACTGAAGTTTTGAGAGAGCATTTTATGGTAAAAAAAGAAAAGGAAATTTTAGTTCAGGAATTAACTGAAAAAATAAAAAAGAATAACGGTATGGTTCTTACGCAGTATCAGGGGCTTACTGTTGCTGAAATATCAGAACTTCGCTCCCAGCTAAGAAATCTAAAGTGTGAGTATACTGTTGTAAAAAATACTTTAAGCAAAATAGCCACAAAAAATGCCGGTTTGGAAAAGTTTTCTGAATATTTTGACGGGCCGACAGCAATTGCTATTGAAAACGGCGATATAGTGGCTCCGGCAAAGGTCATAGTTAACTTTGCAAAAAGACATAATAAACTGAAAATTAAAGCCGGGGTTTTAGAGAAAAAAATCATATCAGAAAATGAGATAAGAGCCTTAGCGGAACTTCCTTCTAAAGAAGTTTTACTGTCAATCCTTTTGGGAACGATGAAAGCTCCCATAACAAATTTTGTAAATGTATTGCAGGCAAATATAAGAAATCTGGTTTATGTCTTAGAAGCGATAAGAAAACAGAAAGACAGTGCTAAGGGGTAAGGGCTAAGGGGTAAGAAAAGACAAAAAGTCTTCTACTTACCACTTATCACTTATCACTTACCCCTGTCATGTGGAGGAGAAAATGGCAGAGAAAATGAGTAAAGATTCATTAGTGGAAACAGTTTCTTCAATGTCTGTTCTTGAACTTTCTGAACTTGTAAAAACATTGGAAGAAAAATTTGGCGTTTCAGCCCAAGCGCCTATGGCGTTTGCAGCAGCCGGCGCAGCTCAAGCAGGAGCACCCGCGGCAGCGGCAGAAGCGAAGAGCGATTTCACGGTAGTTTTAGCAAGCTGCGGCAGCAACAAAATTGCTGTCATTAAAGTTGTTCGCGAACTTACCGGGCTTGGCTTAAAAGAGGCCAAAGATCTTGTTGACGGTGCTCCCAAACCAGTTAAAGAAAATGTTCCAAGAGATCAGGCTGAAGAAATGAAGAAAAAACTTCTTGAAGCCGGTGCAACAGTTGAGCTGAAGTAAAATCAGTAATTAGTAATGAGTGATGAGTGATTAGTAGAGGCAAAACTGACACGGAGTGTCATCCTGAACTTGTTTCAGGATCTACAAAAGAATATAAAAGACAAGATGCTGAAATAAATTCAGCATGACAATAACCGAAAACTGAAAGCTCAGGATATTGAAAAAATATGGAAAAAATTAATTTTGGCAAAATAGTGTCTCCTATAGAGCCGCCTTTGCTTTTAGAAATGCAAAAGGAATCGTTCGTCGATTTTTTGCAGCAGAATGTTTCCCAAGATAAAAGAAGTCCGCGCGGTCTTCAGGGAGCATTTGAAGACGTTTTTCCCTTAGTAAACTCTGACGGCAGTTTGACTTTAGAGTTTGTTTCCTATTCTTTGGGCGAACCGAAATATACTATTGAGGAATCTATCGCGCGGGATGCAACTTACGCAGCACCGTTGAAAGTACTTCTTCGTCTTGTTCAAAAACAGGAAAACGGAAAAGAAAAAGAGCTGGCTGAACAGGAAGTTTATTTTGGCGATATTCCTTTAATGACTCCGACAGCAACTTTTATCATTAACGGAGCCGAGCGCGTCGTTGTCAGTCAGATTCACCGTTCTCCCGGCATTATTTTTGAAGAAGATGAAGAAAAAAGAGTTACAGCCTTAGGTAAACCGATTTATTTTGCCCGAATTATTCCTTATCGCGGCGCATGGGTAGAATTTGAATTTGATCAAAACGGCCTTCTATACGTCAGAATAGACAGAAAAAGAAAAATATTGGCCACCACTTTCTTGAGAACTCTTGATTATGAGTTTAAGGATGGACGGGACAAAAAAGAAATAACCGATCAGGACATCCTAGAGCTTTTTACATCTCCTGAAGATCTTAATCTTGAAGAAATTACTGCAGAATCGCTGGTAGGCAAATTTTTGTTTTCCGATGTTGTTGATAAGTCTACGGGCGAAATAATTGCAGAAGCAGGAAAAGAAATTAAAGAAGAAGTTTTAAATAAACTTAAAGAGAAAAAAATAAAACACGTTTCAATCCATACTGACCCCACAATTTACCTTACCCTTGAAAAAGATACAATAGAAACCAAAAAAGACGCCATAAATCTAATATATAAAATTTTGAAAACTCAGGAATTTATTGTGCAGGAACGCGCAGCAGGATTTTTAGAAGAGTTGATGTTTAAGTCAACCCGCCGTTATGATTTAAGCTTAGTCGGAAGATATAAAATCCTAAAAAAATTAGGTCCCATCTTTGATAAAATTCTCGGAAACAAAGAAATCAAATTTAACATGCCTTCTGACCACAAAAGAACTTTAACAGCCGAAGACGTTATAGTTGCAATCAAATATTTGTTGATGCTTTATAACGGAATCCCAGAGTTTTCCAGCCGAGAAAGTAAAATTAAAATTGAGCTTGATGATATAGATCATCTCGGAAACAGGCGTGTCCGTTCGGTTGGGGAGCTTCTTGAAAATCAGGTAAGAATCGGACTTGTTCAAATGTCCCGCGTTGTTCGCGAACATATGAATATGCAGGATAAAACAACCATAACACCGAGAGGCCTCATAAATATCACACCTTTTGTTGCTCAAGTCAGAAAATTTTTTGGTACTTCACAGCTTTCTCAGTTTATGGACCAGATCAATCCTCTTTCAGAACTTACCCATAAAAGAAGGCTTTCAGCTCTCGGCCCCGGCGGTTTGAACAGAAAACGTGCCGGATTTGAAGTTCGTGACGTTCACCATACGCATTACGGCCGTGTATGTCCGATTGAAACTCCTGAAGGCCCGAACATAGGCCTTATAACTTCACTTGCTACTTATGCCAGGGTTAATCAGTACGGACTGATAGAATCTCCTTATAGAAAAGTTGAACATAGTAAAGTTACAGATAAAATAGAATATCTAACTGCAGATAGAGAAGATGAAAATATTATTGCCCAGGCAAACGCGCCTATTAATGAAAACGGGAAATTTTCTGGTGAGTTGGTAGCTTCGCGTTACCGCGGAGATTTTCCGGTAGTTTCGCCTGATAAATTGAATTATATGGATATATCGCCGATGCAGGTTGTTTCTGTTTCGGCATCTTTAGTTCCTTTTCTTGAACATGATGACGCTAACAGGGCTTTAATGGGTTCAAATATGCAGCGCCAGGCAGTACCCCTTTTAAACGCTGAGCCTCCTTATGTTGCAACGGGAATTGAAGAAAAAGTTGCAAAAGACTCGGGCGTAATGGTTTTGGCGCAACGCGGCGGAGAAGTAATGAGCGTTTCGTCGGATGAAATCTGCATTTGGAGTGATGAAGGAAAGCCGGGAGTGGACGTTTATTTTCTTAAAAAATATGTTCGTTCCAATCAGGATACCTGCATTAATCAAGTCCCTATGGTTTCTGTCGGCCAAAAAGTTAGGAAACGCGATCCGATAGCTGACGGCCCTTGTACAAAAGACGGACAGCTTTCTCTAGGCCATAATATTTTGATCGCTTTTATGCCTTGGGACGGGTACAATTTTGAAGACGCTATTCTTCTTTCTGAACGGCTTTTGCAAAACGATAAATTCACTTCCATTCATATCAGAGAATTCAAAACCGAATCTAGGGAAACGAAGGGAAGGCCGGAAGAAATCACCAGAGATATACCTAATGTCGGCGCCGACGATCTTTTAAATCTTGACGAAGAAGGGATTGTGCGCATCGGAGCCATGGTTCAAAGAGGCGATATACTGGTTGGAAAAACGACTCCCAAAGGTGAACAGCAGACAACTCCCGAAGAAAGACTTTTAAGAGTATTGTTCGGAAAAAAATCTGAAGACGTCCAGGATGCGTCTTTACGCGTTCCCCCCGGAATAACGGGGAGAATTATCGGCGTTAAAACTTTTGTGAGGCGCGAGAAACTTGCAGAAAAAGAGGTTTTGAAAAGGCAGGAAGAGTCCGAAGCCGCTTATAAAGCTGCAATGGAAAAACTTAAAAGAGACAGAAAAGACCGCCTGGATGAAACAAAGGGAGCGGAAAAGAAAAAAGTTGAAGCCCTCTATGATGAAAAAGAAGAGATGCTCAAAAAGATGCGTTCGCGCGAAAAAGAAAGAATGAAAAAAGGCGACGAACTGGCCGTTTCAGTAAATAAAGTCGTAAAAGTTTATATAGCGTCAAAAATAAAAATACAGGTTGGCGACAAGCTTGCCGGCCGCCACGGAAATAAAGGCGTGGTTTCAAGAATACTTCCTGTTGAAGATATGCCTCGCCTTCCGGACGGCACTCCTGTTGATGCGGTATTTTCACCTTTAGCAATTCCTTCGCGTATGAACGTGGGGCAGCTGCTTGAAACAATGCTTGGATGGGCTGCAAACGTTTTAAATGTTCGAATGATAACTCCTGTTTTTGACGGCGCAAAAGAAGAAGATATTAAAGAATATGTCAAAAAAGCAAAACAGGAACTTATTGAAGAAAAAAGAAAAGAGCTTGTTAAACGCGGTATAAAAGGCAAAGATATGGAAGAGGAACTGAAAAAATATGAAGACAAATATCTGCCTACTAACGACTGCAGAATAACTCTTTATGACGGCCGTACAGGCGAAGCATTTTTGGAGAAAGTTACCATCGGCAATATGTATGTTATGAAACTGAATCATTTGGTTGAAGATAAAATTCATGCTCGTTCTACCGGCCCGTATGCTCTTATAACCCGCCAACCTTTAGGCGGTAAAGCTCAGTTTGGCGGACAAAGATTCGGCGAAATGGAAGTTTGGGCTATTGAGGGATACGGCGCGGCGCATATTTTGCAGGAATTTCTTACCGTAAAATCTGACGACGTAAACGGACGAATAAGGCTCTACGATGCGATAATAAAAGGTGAAGCTATTTCTGAGCCCGGAATTCCGGAATCATTTAAAGTTTTGGTAAGCGAACTCAGGGGTTTAGGATTAAATATTGATTTAATGAATAAAGAAAGAGAAAAAACTAGAAGTATGGAAAAAAAGGCAGCGGCAGCAGCACCTAAGTAAAGAATTTCAAATTTCAAATTTGAAATAAATGCAAAGGCAAAAAGACAAAGCTGTAGGCTGAAAAAAAGAGCAAATAGATAAGGCAAAAACTCATAGTCCAAAGGGAAAAAATGGCTAAATTTAATTATGCATTACCGGGAAGCAAAAAGAAAAATGTGCCGCAGATTAATTATACAGACTTTGATGCGGTAAAAATTACTATTGCAAGCCCTGATCAGATAAGATTATGGTCATACGGCGAAGTTAAGAAACCGGAAACCATAAACTATAGAACTTTTAAGCCTGAACGTGAAGGATTGTTCTGCGATAGGATTTTCGGGCCTACGAAAGATTATGAATGCCATTGCGGAAAATATAAGTATGTTAAGCATAAAGGCGTTGTATGTGACAGGTGCGGAGTAGAAGTTACCGAGTCCAAAGTCCGCCGCGAACGGTTCGGCCATATTGAACTGGCCGTTCCTGTAGCCCATCTTTGGTTTTTAAGGAAGCCTCCTTCAAGAGTCGGCATAGTGCTTAATATGAAAATGGCGGACCTTGAAAAAGTAATTTATTATACGCGATACATTGTAATGGAAGACCTGAAAGATTCGGAAGGTAAAACAATTTTGAAACAAGGCCAGCTTTTAGTTGAAGAGGAATACAAAAAATACCAGTCTGAATATAAAGACAAATTGAAAGTTGATATAGGAGCTGGCGCGATACGCAAATTGCTGGCAAAAATTGATCTTGAAGCAGAAATAAAAAAACTACATAAAGAATTGCGGGATACTGAAGCTAGAAAGACAAAATCAGGTAAAGGTTCGCATGATGTAGAAGTCCGAAAAACAAAGTCAGACGCTGAAAGAGCAAGACTAATAAGAAAACTCCGCGCTACCGAAGGCTTTTTTAATTCTAACACTCGTCCTGAATGCATGATTATGACTGTCCTTCCTGTGATTCCTCCGGATTTAAGGCCTCTAGTAGCTTTAGAAGGCGGCCGTTTCGCAACTTCAGATTTGAATGATCTTTATAGAAGGATTATAAACCGGAACAACAGGCTTCGTCATATTGAACAGCTTAAAGCCCCGGCTTTAATGATCAATAATGAAAAACGTTTATTGCAGGAAGCTGTGGATGCTTTGATTGACAATGAATCCAGGACTCGTCCTGTAACGGGCGCGGGCAACAGGCCGTTGAAATCCTTATCTGATACTTTGAAAGGGAAGCAGGGAAGATTCAGGCAGAACCTCTTAGGCAAACGTGTAGATTATTCCGGGCGAAGCGTAATTGTCGTGGGCCCGAATTTGCAACTTCATCAGTGCGGTCTGCCAAAAGAGATGGCGTTGGAGCTTTTTAAACCGTTTATTATTCGCGAACTTATTAAAGAAGAAAAGGCTACTCCGAAATCTGCAAGAAAACTTCTTGAAAGAGGGGATGCGGTTGTTTGGAATATTCTTGAACGCGTAACAAAAGCTCATCCCGTAATGCTTAACCGCGCGCCTACTCTTCACAGGCTCGGCATACAAGCGTTTGAGCCGGTTTTGGTTGAAGGCAAAGCAATCAAGCTTCATCCTTTAACTTGTACCGCGTTCAACGCTGACTTTGACGGCGACCAAATGGCTGTACATGTTCCTATATCTATGGTAGCCCAGTTGGAAGCCCGAGTTTTAATGATGGCTACAAACAATATTCTTTCTCCGGCGTCCGGCAGGCCCATGGTTTCTCCAAGCCAGGATATGGTTTTGGGCTGTTTTTATATGACTCAGGAAAAAACCGGCGTAAAAGGCGAAGGAAAAATATTTTCTTCGCCGGAAGAAGTTATAAGCGCGTACCAGTGTAAAAAAATAGATTTACATGCACGTATAAAAGTTTTAGGCCTTACACAGATAAAAGAGGAAGGCCTTAAAGACGACGAACATTCAGATTCAAGTAAGTGGAAAAGCTTTACGACTGTCGGAAGAATAATTTTTAACCAAAACCTGCCTAAAGAATTAGGTTTTATAAATAAATCAACAGGCAAAAGGGAATTAGCGGAACTGGTTGAACGATGCTATAAAGAACTGGGAAATTTTGCAACCATAAAACTGCTGGATGAAATCAAAAAAATAGGTTTTAGGTTTGCGACTTTGGCAGGAATATCAATTTCCATTGACGAAATGAAGATTCCTCCTAAAAAAGCCGAGCTGGTTAAGGATGCTCACAGGCAGATTAAGGATATTGAGAAACAGGCAAAGCAGGGGTTGATCACTGAAAGCGAACGATATAACAAAGTTATAGACATATGGACCCATGTTACGGATAAGGTTGCCGATATAATGTTTGATGAAATGAAAAAAGATAAAGATGTCCCTTATACGCCGGGCGTCAACAGGTTTAATTCTATTTTTATGATGGCTGATTCCGGCGCCAGAGGTTCCCGTCAGCAGATTAGACAGCTTGCCGGGATGCGCGGACTTATGGCAAAACCTCAGAAAAAACTTACCGGCGGTGTAGGCGAAATTATAGAATCGCCTGTTATTTCAAATTTTAAAGAAGGATTGACAGTCCTGGAATATTTTATTTCAACCCACGGAGGCAGGAAAGGTCTTGCCGATACAGCTCTAAAAACTGCCGATGCGGGATACCTAACCCGGCGGCTCGTTGATGTCGCGCACGATGTTGTTGTAACTATAGATAACTGCAAAACTATAAACGGAGTCAGAGTCGGCACCCTTCAAAGCGGTGATGAAGTTATTGAAAAACTTGAAGAAAGAATCGTCGGAAGGGTATCTTTAGATAATGTTGTAGGAATTCTTCCTTCCAAAGAAGGAGAACTGCACGAAGAAGTTATTGTTAAGCGCGGCGAAGTAATTACTGCTGAGATGGCGAAAAAGATAGTTCAAGCAGGGATTGAAAGAATTGGTATAAGAAGCACCTTAACCTGCGAGGCTGATCGCGGAGTTTGCGCAAAATGCTACGGCGTTCATCCTGCTACGGCCGGAATGGTTGAGGTCGGAGAAGCGGTCGGAATAATTGCGGCTCAGTCGATCGGCGAACCCGGAACACAGCTTACTTTAAGAACCTTCCATATCGGCGGTACGGCAAGCCGGCTTGTAAAAAGATCAGAAATTCATGCCGAATTTGACGCTCAAGTAAGTTTCCATAATCTGCGTTCAATAAAAAATAAAGAAGGACAAAATATAGTGGTCAGCCGAAATTCCGAGATGATTCTGTCGGACCCTTTGGCTAGAAAAAGAGAGGTTTACCAGATTCCTTACGGGGCGCGAGTTAAGATTACTACAAATAAAAAGGTGTCTAAGGGAGATCTTTTAGCCGAGTGGGATCCTCATTCAAAGCCGATTATTTCCGAGTTTGACGGAAAAGTTGAATTAAAAGATGTCAAGGAAGGCGTTACATTACATAAAGAAAAATCCAAAATTACGGGGCAGATTGAACGCGTAATAATAGATCATCCTACAGAACGTTTACGTCCGCGCGCGATTATAAAGCATGGAGGCAAACAATTAGCCGAATATCCTTTGCCTTTGGATACAAACCTAGTAATTGAGCAAGGGGATTCAATTTCTGCCGGCGATATTTTGGCAAAAATTCCTCAAGAAGTAACTAAAACCAGGGATATTACGGGCGGATTGCCCAGAGTAGCAGAACTTTTTGAAGGCAGACGGCCGAAAAACGGAGCTGTTATTTCGGAAATTGACGGGACGGTGCATTTAGGCGAGCCGACGGCAAAGGGAAGCTCAAAAGTTGTTGTAACTAATGAAGAAACGAATATGTCCCGCGAGTATCTTATTCCTCACGGACGTCATTTAGTTGTGTATGAAGGCGATCGCGTGGAAGTAGGAGAACCGCTAAGTGACGGGGCAATCAACCCTCACGATATGCTTAAAGTCAAAGGCCCTAAAGAAGTGCAGGAACATCTTGTTAACGAAATACAGCAGGTTTATAGGCTTCAGGGTGTTTACATAAACGATAAACATATTGAAATTATTGTTCGCCAAATGCTTTCGAATGTGCGTATAACAAATTCAGGCTCAAGCAAATTTTTGAACGGCGAGATCGTTTCAAAATACCGTTATGAAAAAGAAAAGAGAGTGACGTCGAAAGATAACGGGAAGCCTCCCGTTGCGCAGTCAATTCTTTTGGGCATTACAAAAGCTTCTCTTTCTTCTGATTCATTCATTTCCGCAGCTTCGTTCCAGGAAACCACAAGAGTTCTTACTGAAGCTGCAGTTGCAGGGCAAGTGGATTACTTAAGAGGCTTGAAAGAAAACGTGGCCATCGGGCATCTTATACCTGCTGGGACAGGGCTTAAACCGGCGGAAATAGAATAAAAATACAAGTAGATAGTAGGTAGTCCTCGGACCCATAAGGTCCTATGGACCTGAGGGTAGATAGGGAAAGGCGATAAAAACGGAATACAAAGATAAAAGAAATCTCAAATTTGAAATTTGAGATTCCGAACGAAGTGAGGAAAAGAAATGCCGACAATAAATCAACTGGTTTCTCAGGGAAGACAAAGTTCAAAGAAAAAAAATAAAACCCCGGCTTTAAAAGAATGTCCTCAAAGACGCGGAGTTTGTACAAGGGTTTATACTACAACTCCTAAAAAGCCTAACTCGGCTTTAAGAAAAGTGGCGAGGGTAAAACTTACATCCGGCTATGAAGTTACTTCTTATATTCCCGGCGTAGGGCATAACCTGCAGGAACACTCTCTGGTTATGATTCGCGGAGGACGTGTAAAAGATTTGCCGGGAGTGCGCTACCATATAATAAGAGGCACCTTAGATGCAACAGGAGTTGAGGGAAGGATGCAGGGAAGAAGCAAATACGGAGCAAAAAAAGCTAAACCAGAAGCAGTGAAGAAATAAGACAGTAGCAAGGGCAAAAAAGGCAGTAGTGAAGTAGCAAAGGGTCATGTAGCAAGGAAAGCCAAAGACTTAACTTAACCCTTGGTACTTGCTACTGAAGTTTTGACCCTTGACCCTGAAGTTAAAGAGGTAGAAAATGTCAAGAAAAGAAATTAGGCCGAGAGATAGACGTCCTCTTCCGCCGCCGGATTCAAAATTTAATTCGGTTTTGGTAAGCCGTTTTTTGAATAAATTGGTTGAAAGGGGCAAAAAAACTTGCGCTGAAGGTATATTGTACGGAGCTTTTGAAATTATTAAAGAAAAAACTAAAGAAGATCCTATGACTGTATTCAATAGAGCGATTGAAAATGCAAGGCCGCTGGTGGAAGTTAAGCCCAGAAGGGTCGGCGGAGCCACATATCAGATTCCCGTTGAAGTCGCCCAGCTTCGCTCCCAAACCATTGCGATGAAATGGATAATAGGTTTTGCCAGGGACAAGGCGGGAAAACCAATGGCTGATAAGCTTGCCCAGGAATTAATGGAAGCTTCAAGAAAAGAAGGCGCGGTTATTAAAAAGAGAGAAGACACTCATAAGATGGCAGAAGCGAACAAAGCGTTCGCGCATTACAGATGGTAAAACAAAAAAGTCGCTCTACAGTTCTTTTGCTCTATAGCTCTTTAGTTCAAAAGAACAATAGAACAAAAGAGCAGGAGAGCAAAAGAACGCAGTTATGGGAAACAGGTGGTAAAGATGCAGTTGGCTATTGAGGTAAACCCCGTTAGAGACCTGCCCAGCCGGCGGGCGGGTAACGGGCGCTTCGCGAATAAAGATGGCAGTATTACACCGCCACTTAACAGTATGATTTCAATTCGCCGACAGGAGTCAGCGGCTTTCTCTAACGGGGTAAATAAAAAAGAAAAAATGAAAGAAACAAAAAGATATCCGCTTGAAAAAGTAAGAAATATTGGCATTATTGCTCATATTGACGCGGGAAAAACTACTACGACCGAAAGAATCCTCTATTACACGGGAAGACTTTATAAAATGGGCGAAGTTCACGAAGGTACCGCGACAATGGATTGGATGGAACAGGAACGCGAAAGAGGCATCACAATTACTGCGGCCGCCACATATTGTTCCTGGAGAGATTGCCAGTTCAATATCATTGATACTCCGGGACACGTTGATTTTACGGCCGAAGTTGAAAGGTCATTGCGCGTTCTTGACGGCGCGGTTGTGGTTTTTGATTCGGGAAACGGTGTTGAGCCTCAGTCTGAAACTGTGTGGCGTCAAGCAGTCCGTTACGGAGTTCCCCGCCTTGTATTTTCAAATAAGATGGATAAAGTCGGGGCAGATTTTTATATGGTGGTTGACCAGGTACGCGAAAAACTCGGCACAACTCCTGTACCTATTCAAATTCCTATCGGACAGGAAGAAAAGTTTGAAGGCATTGTTGATCTCCTTGAAATGAAAGCGCATCTATGGCATGGCGAAGAACTCGGCGCTAAATTTGACATAGTGGATATCCCTGAAGAACTGAAAGATCAGGCAAAAAAATACCGTGATCACATGATAGAAAAAGTGTCTGATTTTTCTGATGAGGTAATGCATAATTATCTTGAAGGGAAAGAGTGCACCATTGAACAGCTTAAGAAAGCGATCCGGAAAGGAACGCTTTCCTGCAAGATTGTTCCATGCATATGCGGAAGTTCATTTAAGAATAAGGGTGTTCAGCCTCTTTTGGATGCAGTTTGCGACTATTTGCCTTCTCCTACAGAAGTTCCTGCCATTAAAGGTATTAAGCCTGATACCAGCGAAGAGGAAACAAGGTCTGCGGATTCCAGCGCTCCTTTTTCAGCCTTAGCTTTTAAAATTCAAACCGATCCTTATGTCGGGAAACTCACATATTTCAGGGTATACTCAGGAAAACTTGACAAAGGGACCTATGTCTACAACGCAAATAAAAATGGCAGGGAAAGGCTTTCAAGAATTTTAAGAATGCATGCTAACTCGCGCGAAGAAGTTGAATCGGTTGAAGCCGGCGATATAGCTGCCGCAGTAGGCTTAAGAAATACTTCTACCGGCGATACTTTGTGCTCGGAAGAAAAACCGATAATTTTAGAAGCAATAAATTTTCCTGAACCGGTTATTTCGGTTGCGATTGAACCAAAATCAAAAGCTGACGAAGAAAAATTGGCAATTGCGTTAGGCCGTCTTGCTGAAGAAGATCCGACATTTAAAGTTAGAACTGATGAAGAAACCGCTCAAACCATTATCGCGGGAATGGGCGAGCTCCATCTTGAAATCATTGTTGACAGGATGAAAAGAGAATTTAATGTCCAAGCAAATGTCGGCAGGCCTCAGGTTGCTTATCGCGAAACCATTCAAAAACCGGTTGAATCTGAAGGAAAATATATAAGGCAGACCGGAGGCCGCGGGCAATACGGACATGTGTGGCTTAAAATTGAACCTCTTGAGCCCGGCAAAGGTTTTGAATTTGTCAATGAAATTGTCGGCGGGGCAATACCGAGAGAATATATCAATCCTTGCGAAAAAGGCGTTAAGGAAGCGCTAAATTCCGGAGCGCTTGCAGGATACCCTCTCGTAGATCTTAAGGTTACTTTGTTCGACGGATCGTTTCATGAAGTTGACTCTTCTGAAATGGCTTTTAAAATCGCCGCTTCAATGGCGCTTAAAGACGGCGCAAAACACGCGAGTCCCGTAATTCTTGAACCAATAATGAAAATAGAAGTAATCGTTCCGGAAGATTATATGGGAGACGTTATAGGGGATCTAAATTCGCGCCGTGGAAAAATATTGAATATGGAATCAAAAAATAAACTTCAATATATACATGGCCAGGTTCCTCTTGCAGAGATGTTTGGGTATTCCACGACATTGCGCTCGCTTTCACAGGGGAGAGGAAACTACAATATGGAACCTTCTCATTACGAAACGGTTCCAAAGCAGATTTCGGACAAAATTTTGGAGAAGATAAAAGCCTAGACGACAGGTTGAGAGTAAAACAGGTTTAGGTTAAGCAGAAATTTCGAGTTTAAAATATTGCGGGTTTAAGCTAGAACTGTTAAGGTCAAATGTGTTTTCTTAACCTTAACCTTAACCTTAACCTTAACCTGCAGTTAAAGTGGAGGTACCAAAATGGCAAAGGCAAAATTTGACAGATCAAAGCCCCACGTAAACGTAGGGACAATCGGGCACGTAGACCACGGCAAAACGACGCTGACAGCAGCGATAACGAAGGTGCTAGAAGGCAAAGGGTTAGCGAAGTATATCACCTACGATGAGATAGCCAAAGCATCTGAATCGCAAGGAAGACGAGACGAGACAAAGATCTTATCAATAGCACTAAGCCATGTAGAATATTCTTCAGATAAAAGGCACTACGCCCATATAGACTGCCCGGGCCATGCAGACTACGTAAAGAACATGTTAACCGGCGCAGCGCAGATGGACGGATCGATACTTGTGGTATCAGCGACAGATGGGCCGATGCCGCAGACAAGGGAACACATACTTTTAGCCAGACAGGTGAACGTTCCGTATATAGTTGTATATTTGAACAAGGTAGATCTTGTTACGGATAAAGAACTTATTGATTTAGTAGAAATGGAAGTAAGAGAACTTCTTACAAAATATAATTTCCCCGGGGACA
>JAPLKN010000024.1 GCA_026388075.1 Elusimicrobiota bacterium | reverse complement strand
TAGCCATATTTGCCATGCTGAATCTGTCAGACATAGAAAGTTCTTTCAAAACAGGGCCCGTGAACTCCATTGCCTGATACAATGCGCCGTCAACTCCAATTTTACCTATCGTATAAAGTATCAGATCTTTTCCCGAAACCCATTTTTTAAGTTTTCCTTTGTAAACAAATTTTATAGAACCCGGAACCTTGAACCATATTTTCCCGGTTATCATCGCTGCAGCTAAATCTGTTGACCCTACTCCGGTTGAAAATGCTGCCAAAGCGCCATACGTACAAGTGTGTGAATCGGCTCCGACAACCAAATCTCCGGGAACAACAAGGCCTTTTTCAGGCAATAGCGCGTGTTCAACGCCGCAATTATTTCCCTCAAAATAGTTTACAATCTTTTGTTCTTTAGCAAATTCTCTTACAAATTTTACCTGTTCTGCGCTTGCTATATCTTTATTAGGCGTGAAATGGTCCATTACCAAAACAACTTTATTTTTGTCAAATATTTTAGCTGCGCCTGTTTTTCGAAATTCTTTAATTGCAAAAGGCGCAGTAATATCGTTGCCAAGAGCTATATCAACTTTTGGTTCTATAAACTCCCCAGCTCGAACGGATTTTAGCCCGCAATGAGCCGCAAGTATTTTTTCAGAAATAGTCTGACCCATACAAACTCCGTTAACAGCAGGTTAAGAATGAGACAGGTTGAGATTGAGACTCAGAACAGCAGATTTATATTACTACAATTTAGAAAGTCCTTCTTAACCTAAACCTGTTTTCTTCTCAAACTGCCGTTAAAGTGAAACTTTCTTTTTAGAAAGCGCCGCTTTTGAACGTGAAACTATTTTATTTATTGCATTAAGATAAGCCTTTGCGCTTGCTTCTATTATGTCAGTCGAAGTCCCTTTTCCTGAAAATGTAACTCCTTTATGTTCCACCTTAAGATTTACTTCTCCCTGCGCATCTTCCCCTGCAGATATAGCGCGAAGATTATAATCAGAAAGGTGCAGTTTCAAACCGACAATTTTATCAATTGCCTTATAAACGGCGTCCACCGGCCCATCACCGCAGGCGGCTTCCTGGAATATCTCTTTTTTATCACCCTGTTTTGAAATGCGTATTGTGGCAGTCGGGACGACGCCGGTTCCTGAAGAAGCATTAAGATATTCCAAAGCATATACTTCTTTCAAACTGCTCGTCCCTTCTTCAGCCAAGGCAATAATATCATCATCAAAAATATATTTCTTTTTGTCAGCGAGCTCTTTAAATTTTTCAAAGATTTTGTCAATCTCTTCATTTTTTACGCTTATTCCAAGATCTTTGATCCTTCCCGCCAATGCATGACGGCCGGAATGTTTGCCTAAAACAAGCTTGCTTGATGGTATCCCTACATCCTGAGGCTGCATTATTTCATATGTGGTGCGTTCCTTGATAATACCGTCCTGATGAATGCCTGCCTCGTGGGCGAAGGCGTTTGCGCCAACGATCGCCTTGTTCGGCTGTACTACAATTCCGGTTAGTTTAGAAACCATCCTCGAAGTTTTATATATCTCTTTTGTATCAATATCGTAATCAAAACCGAAATAATTCTTTCGAGTTTTCAAAGCCATGACAATTTCTTCCAAAGAAGCGTTACCAGCGCGTTCTCCTATTCCATTAATGGTGCATTCAACCTGTCTTGCGCCGTTTGATATCGCTGACAGCGAATTTGCAACCGCCAAGCCCAGATCATTATGGCAATGAACGCTGATAACAGCTTTATCAATATTTTTTACCTTCATATTTATTTTTCTTATCAATTCTCCGAACTCCTGGGGCATAGTATACCCGACAGTATCAGGAATATTAACAGTAGTAGCTCCGGCATCAATAACACTTTCTATCACCTGACACAGATAAGAAAAATCCGAGCGGCCGGCATCTTCTGCTGAAAATTCTACATTATCGCAAAATTTCTTTGCATATCGGACAGCATTAACCGCCATATCCAAAATTTCGGCTCTTGTTTTTTTAAATTTCTTTTTAATGTGGATATCGGATGTCGCAATGAAAGTGTGAATTCTAGGATTTTTTGAGTATTTCACAGCATTCCAGCAGGCAAGAATATCCTTTTCCTGAGCGCGAGCCAAACCTGCGATTGCAGGGCCTTTTATTTTCTGAGCAACCAGTTTTACCGATTCAAAATCTCCACGGCTTGAAATAGGAAATCCCGCTTCAATTACATCTACACCCAAGGCAGCCAATTGTTTTGCAATCTCCAATTTTTCGCTTATGTTCAGGCTTGCACCCGGAGATTGTTCTCCATCTCTTAGAGTTGTATCAAAAAAAATTATTTTATTTTTCATTTTTATCACCTGCCATTTTATTTTTCATAAGCCCGTTTCTTCGTTTTTGAAAATTTTCAATTATAGACTTTCTTAATCTCCAGTATCTTAACAAGTACAATGCAAGGCCCGAAAGAAGGTATCCAACAAAAAGTATAAAAAAAGTATTTTGAGGATATATAATTATCATCATAATCGCAATAACGGTAAAAATTATTATTTGTAAAGATTTCGGCCTGTCAGCCTTGAATTTTTTAAACGAGGCGTAAGGCACATTTGAAACCATCAAAACAGATATAAACACCATCAATATTGGTGAAATTTTAAAGAAAAACGGCATTCTGTCAGAAACAATCGGTATCATATTCACTGGAACTTCATTGCTTATTTCAAATAACTCATAGCTTAAAGCAAATGAAGCAAGTATAGCCGCTGCGGCAGGAATCGGAAGTCCGATATAATCTGCCGGTGTTTCCTCTTCCATTGTTTTTACATTAAATCTTGCCAGGCGCAAAGCTCCGGCAAGTACATAAAAGAGCGCTATTGCAATTCCCGGATTATTTAAGCCGTGCAAAATCATTTTATACATCAATATTGCCGGCGCTACCCCAAAAGATACAAGGTCAGCTAAAGAATCAAACTCAATACCAAAACGGCTTGTTGCTTTTGCCATACGAGCTATTCGGCCGTCTAATATGTCCATTACCATTGCAACAATGATTGCCCAAGCAGCTGCGGCAAATGAATTCTGAATAGAAAATATAATTGAAATAAAACCTGCCGAAATATTTACGGCGGTAATTATACTGGGCAATAAATATATGCCTCTTAATTTTTTTTCAGTCATTTTTAAACTTCCCGAAAACTGTCTTTCCTCCGAAAACCTTGTCTCCTACCTTAACATTTAAATTTACATTCTTAGGAGTAAACAAATCAACCTGAGAACCGAACTTTATAAAACCAATTTTTTGTCCTTGCGCTAAATTATCTTTAGGTTTCACCCATGATACTACCCTGCGAGCTAAAATTCCTGCTATCTGCTTAACTTTGAATCTGCCCTTAGGGCTGTCAATTGTTATTATGTTATTTTCGTTCAACTCGTGAGCCTTAGGATCCATTGCCGGCAAAAACTTGCCCGGATTGTACTGAACATCCGCTACAGAACCTTCTACAGGCGACCTCTGAAGATGAACGCTAAAAACAGATAGAAAAACCCTTACGATTTTAAAATTATCATCCTCCGTAACTTCCATAACCGTGCCGTCACAAGGAGAAAGTATTTCATCGCGACTTTTTACTATTTCCCTTGCAGGGTCGCGAAAAAAATAAGCAAAAAAAAGAGCCAATATTATTAATATAATACCAAGTTCTTTAATTATAAATAAGAAAAAAAAACCTAAAACCAAAGGGATTATTATTAAAAATAATCCTTCTTTAACTACCGACATAAAAACTCTTTTCTAAAGAATTTGACCCGATAAACAATCGGCGGGCTCTAATCTTTCAAACGATTTCAAGCAAGTTTTAAGAGCGTTAAATTTAGCAAAAAATGAAAGAAAAGTCAAAAAGAATCTAATTTTAAAAGATTTTCAATTTTATTCATCTTCGCATTCATCCCTCGCCTTCTGTCGGGAGATGAATGTGAAGATGAACCTGCCGACTCCTGTCGGCGGAGTTTCAGTCGAAGGTTAACAAATCTCCGTGCCTTATAGAAGAGGTGTCTAAAATTCCAGACGGTAATTCTAAGATATTTGCAGCGTATTTTACTGGAAGTATAATTTTCCTAGGATTTATGTTTTTTATTGTTTTTACTACTCTATTTTTAGAATCTAAGAAAACTGCATCTATGTTAAATTTCATAAAAAAAGTATGAATACTTCTGCATTTTAGAAATAATATTCCGTAATCGGCTTTTTTTGCAAACATAAAACCTATTAATTTTTCAAAGAAAGTATCCGCCAATAGAATATATATTCCCGTTGCAGTTGAATTAATAAGAAGTTCAAATTTTTTCATATGTTAATATTTTTTATTCCATGAATCTGAACTATATTTGGTTTTTGCTAAATCCCCGGATAAAGATACCTCCTCGTTGTTTAATTCAGAAGAAAATATCTTCGTTTTTAAAATATCTTTAAAATTATCCATTAAGCATTTTGAAAATTCTCTATAATTTGTAATTAATTTTTCAACATGAATAGATCCTTGAACCAGAAAGGCACTTCCTCTTTTTCTCTGACAGGAACCAACTATTTTTCTTCCATTCAGGTGAATATCATAAGGAAAAATATTGTTGACGCAGACCGAATCTTTCCGTTTTTTTTGAAAAATACTTTTTTCGCAAAATTCTGCATCAATACTCAAATCATTTAGAGTTTTTAATATAGCATTATGAATTAATTTGTAAGTTTTCTCTTGATTATTTATATACGGCCATTCATCTTTTGATGCAATCAATGAATAAGAAATATCTTTTCCGTGCTCAACTGAAAGCCCGCCGGTAATTCTTCTTATAACCGGTAATTTACGATTTGCAAAATCTGAATATTTTTGAAAATAACCGATACTGATTAAAGGTAATGACCATGAATAAACTCGCAAAACTGGAGACAATGATTTGTTGTTTGACTTTAGAGCAAACAAACATTCATCAATCGCCATATTGTAATCAGCTAAATTATTTTCGTTTGCAATAAAACGCCAGTTAACCATTTTTTTCTTTTTCTATTAGCTTCTTTTTAGTTTTTATTCCACCCGTACCCGAATATCCCCCAATTCTCCCGTCGCTTTTTACTACTCTATGACAAGGGATAACCGGAGCAAACGGATTTTTGCTAAGTGCGTTTCCTACTGCTCTTGCCGAATTTGGAATCCTCATATTTTCAGCAAGTTTTTTATAAGTAATTGTTTTTCCATAGGGAATTTTAAAGCATTCCATCCAGACTTTTTGATAAAAAACGGGATAATTTTTCAATTTTTTCTTTATATAAGCGGGTATTTTATTTGTCATATAAGTTCTATTAGTGCACTTTGAAAGAATATTTAGTCCTCATTATAAATTGCTAAGTTCCCTGATTCATCAGTATATGAAAATACTTTACTTGGCCCCTTGTAATGCCGGTAATATTGCTTGACTGCAAAAATATAGTCACGAGTCTCCCGATACGGAGGGATGTTCCTATATTTCATTACTTTTCCGGGACCTGCATTATATGCTGCTAAAGCTTTTTCCCTGTCTCCGTTGAATAAAGAAAGCATATTCTTAAGATATTTTGTACCAGCGTAAATATTTTCTTCCGGATTATAAATGTTTTTTACCCTAAGAAGTTTTGCAGTCTGCGGCATCAATTGCATAAGGCCGCAAGCACCTTTGTAAGATGTATCATTAGGATTAAAGTCAGACTCGGCTTTTATTACTGCTTTTACTAAGGCAGGATCAACAGCATTTGCTTTGGCGGCACTGTTTATTATCTTTTCATACTTGGTTTTCTTTTTATAGAAACCCGATGAACTTACTTCTGGAGTTTTTTTATATGCTTTTAAAAATTTTTCTGTGGCGATATCACGTTCTGAATAAATTATTATATTTTCAATCTCAGATTTATCATATTGTACTGCACAACCATTTTTATCGGTAACCCATACGCTTCCGTCAGAATTTTCACGTATATCACCTTTTGCTGAATAGCCGGATTTTAAAGAGATTTTACCTTGTAACGCAAACAAATTTTGAAAAAAGAAAAAGCATATCAGAACAATGAACAGATTTTTCATCTAAGATCCCCCGTCTGGTATTACGCATAAATTTTTTCAAAATATTATGAAATAGTTGATGAGAAATCCTGCGGAAGAGTATAATTTAAAGAAAATCTATTGTGCAAAAGCTTCTGGTTTTTCTTCTATAGATCGAAGAAATGCCTCAACAATTCTGGGATT
>JAPLKN010000023.1 GCA_026388075.1 Elusimicrobiota bacterium | reverse complement strand
CTTGATTACACCGATTAAGACAGATTACACAGATTAAACTTCGTCGGTGTATCCGTGTAATCGCTGTTTGCAATCTGTGTAATCAGGGCTTACCGAAAAATTATAAATGATAAAAAATGCAAGCTTTTTGATGAAATGCGCGTTAAAACCGTGCACTTCTAACTTCTTTTTTTTCGTATACCTCATTAATAATTCAATCATTAGTTTTATTTTTCATTAAGCCCTATTTACAGATTATGGAGGATACGATTATAGATAAATTCAAAAAGGAAATCCGCAGAAGAAATGAAACCTGGCAATTAGGCTTCATATTTGAAAGGAATTTAATTAAATATTTAATATCCCAATTCTTCAGGAATTAAAACAATGTAATAATCTGTGTACGAAGGTTTCTTTCTAATTTTAAGATAAATATTACATATCCTTTCTGCTGAATCACAATCTGAACATAAACCCGTTTTTGCGCAAGGTGTAGCTAAAGCGAGCCGTTTAGAATTCATGGGGCCTGCCTTTGTTTTTACCCTATTTAAGGCTGCGATATCATCTTCAACTATTTTATTTACACCTGCAATCAAAATTACTTTTCTGGGCCCAAAAACCGCACCTGAAGTTCTGTTCCCTATTCTGTCCACAAAAAATAATGACCCTTCCAAGGTCAAAGCGTTCGGGCTAGCGATAAAAACATCAGCATTAAGAGCCTTTCGTCTAAGCTCTATCACTTCATCCTGTTTCATCCCGGATTTTTGCAGTATCAGTTTTTGTCCGCGCTGGCTTAATGCTTCAACAATATTGATTTGTTTTACTGTCTGCGATCCCCCAAAAGCGACAATTTCATTTTTTCCTATTATTTCTAATATTTTATTTTTTGCTTCTTCGCTATTTTTTGCCGTTAAAACTTCAAAATTATTTTTTTTCAAAGATTTGGCGGCAATATTTATTAATTCATTATCATGCCAAAGGACATTTTCATCCATATAATATTCTCAGTTAACTCAAGATATTTTTGAGCCGCAGGATTTTCTCACGACTATCTCGCCGACAAGCTCAACTTGCTGTTGCTGGCACCTATTAGACTCATTTGCTGTTACAATTGATCTTGCGGCAATGTATCCCAGATTTTTAAAGGGCTGCCGGTAGGTTGTCAACGGTATATAAAATGTGGACGCAAAATCAAAATCATCAAATCCGACCACTGCAATATCTTCCGGTGTTCTTATACGCTCATCTATCAAGGCTCTGATAGCGCCAACAGCCATTAAATCATTTGCCGCAAATATTGCCGTAAAACTTTTTCTATCATGAGAAAGAAATTCTTTCATTCTTTCATATGCCAGAGTAATGCTGAAATCACACGTCAAAATAAGCCTGGGATTAAACTTTATATTATATTTTCCCAACGCATTTTTAAAACCTTTAAATCTGTCAATATTATTCTGGCTTTCCTGAAATCCTGCTATATATAATATTTTCTCGTGCCCAAGCTTGATAAGATGTTCTGTCATTGTCATTGCGCCGCGGACATTATCAAGATCAACCCAGCCAAGTTTAGCCGAGCGGCAATTTATTAAAACTGACTTGTACTTATTTTCTTTTTCCAGAAGTTTTACGGAATTATCGTTAATAAAAGGCGAGATATCAATTATTCCTGCAATTTTTTGTTTTTTGGAAGCAAGGATATCAGCCAAACTATTATCTTGCTGGGTATAAAGAAGCTTGAAGCCCGTACCTTCAAACGCATAATCAATACCCGACTTAATATTTTTAAAATAAAGTGATCCGAGAAAATGTTTTTCGGGACGATTTGACAATAAAACGGTATCTTTAATCATAAATAACCCCCGAATTATTACTGATAATTATATAATATTTTAGCGAACAAAACTATATATTTCTTTTATATTTTTCCTTGGCGTTGCCGCGGGCGATTTTTTGTATTTTCCCACAGGAATAAAAGCGGCTAATTCATTTTCCTTGTCAATTTTCAGGATATCTTCAATCTTTTCGCGTGCAATCAAAGGTCCGGTCATCCAGCAAGCGCCATACCCCAAAACATGCGCCATAAGTAACAGGTTTTGAACTGCAGCCGAGACACCCTGAATATCCGAATTTGATTTAAACGGAATATTGTATCTTTTCATTATTCTTATGCTAAGAGTTTCATACGGTTTTTTCACTACTGCTATTACCGCCGGCGCTTGAACAAAAAACTTGAAATACTCGCTGTAAGATATATATTCTTTCCGAGCCCTGGAAGAATTTATATTTTTCGCGTTTTCATCAACTTGCTTAAGGACTGCTTCAAATACTATTTTCTTAAGAGTATCTGAAGTTATAACTATGAAATACCAATTCTGGAGATTGCTTCCTGAAGGGGCAAATGAAGCAGCTTCTATCATTTTTTCAATATCTGCTTCGGGTATTGGATCAGGCAGAAACTCTCGAACGCTTCTTCTTGTTTTTAAAATCTCAATAAATTTATCGCTAGAAATGCTACTCATATTTTAATATTGTTCCGGCTAATATTTTTCTGATAATTTTATTCTTCAATCTTATCCATAAAAAGCCGTTCTCGTCTATTTCCTTAACTACACCTGAATATATACGCCCTCCTTCTTCAACTTTAATATTTTTGTTATTCAAAAATGAATATCTTTGAAATTTGGTTCTAAAATATTTAAATCCTTTTATTTTAAATATTTTATAATTAAAATAATAATTTTTTAATATTTCAGCTAAAAGTTTTGTTCTGTTTATTCTATATCTCAAAATACTTTTTAATGATACCGCCTTCTTTCTAATTCCTGCTGATAAAACATTATTTACATTCAAGCCGGCCCCAATAATTGTCCATTTCACTCTGTTAGAAATTAAGGCGCTTTCAACCAGTATTCCTCCAAGCTTTTTTTCATTGTAAATAATGTCGTTAGGCCATTTTATTAGAGGTTTTATATTAAACATTTTTCCCAGTGTTTCGCACAATGAAATTGCAGTAATTAAACTGAATTGCAGATTTTTTTCCGGGCTGATTTTTGGATAAAGTATAATTGAAAACCACAATCCGCCTCTCGGAGAAAACCAGTTTCTGCTAAACCTTCCGCGCCCGTAAGATTGTCTTTCTGCTAAAACTACTGTTCCTTCTTTTTCTCCTGTGTCCGCAAGGCCTTTGGCTGTATCCTGCGTTGAATTTGTGCGCAGAAAATAATGTATTTTTTTCCCGGCAAAATATGGTATTATTTCCTTTAGACTTTTTGAATTAATAAGATCTTTTTCGTAATTATTTAGAGCCGCTTTTTTTATCATAAGTTAGACTATTTTCCAAACTCAAGGCTTATATCCAGCGACGGAGCAGAATGAGTCAACGCCCCAACTGAAATTCTGTCAACTCCTGTTTTAGCGAAATTTCTTACTGTATTTAAAGTCACGCCGCCGGAAACTTCCGTTTGCGGATGATAACTTCCAAATTTGGAAAAATCTCTGACCATTTTTAATGCCTTTTTTATGGTATTAATGTCCATGTTATCAAACATTATTAGATCTGCCTTTGCCCACAGAGCTAGGCTTACCTGGTTTAAATTTTTGCATTCTATTTCAACCTTTATGCCGCGGTTCTTATTTCTAACAGATTTTACCGCAGACTGAATATCTTTTATCAGAATCAGATGGTTATCTTTTATCAAAGCCATATCCGACAAACTAAATCTATGGTTGTACCCTCCCCCGCATAAAACCGCATATTTTGCCAAAGCTCTCATACCGGGCAATGTTTTTCTAGTATCATAGATTTTGGCTTTTGTTCCTTTAACCTTTTGCACAAACCTTGAAGTAAGCGTAGCTATACCTGACAAATGCTGTATGAAATTAAGCGCCGTTCTTTCTCCGGCTAGTATTGCCCTTGCAGATCCAACAAGGATTCCTGCGATTTTCCCCTTTCTTACTTTTTGCCCGTCTTTAGCGACGGATTTAAATTTTATTTTCTTATCCAGCAAACTAAAGACTTCTCCAAATATTTTTAATCCGCAGATTATGCCTTCATCTTTCACAACAAGCCTTGCTTGTACTACCTTTTCGCTTGGAATAAT
>JAPLKN010000022.1 GCA_026388075.1 Elusimicrobiota bacterium | reverse complement strand
TTTGCTTCAGAACAAGATATTATCCTTAATCTTGGAAATTTCCTGTTCGAGTTTAACCATTTACGCAAACATGGCGGTTTGAATTATATAACACCATTTGATAAACTACAAAAAGTTACCGAATTATTGAGCTAGTACAACTGTCCCTATTTTTATTTCCATTATAACTGCGTCATCATTTGAGTAATATTTGGGCCTCACAGCCACTGGTTTAAATCCGAATGATTTGTACAGGCTTTGAGCGCTTGTATTTTGAGAACGCACTTCCAAAAACACTTTTTTTATTCCGTCTTTTTTCGCAGATTCTAAAATAAATTCAAGTATTTTTTTGCCGAGACCTTTTGACCTAAAATCAGGATGAACCGCGATATTTACTATATCGGCCTCTTCGCCCATTTTCCAAAATCCCCCGTATCCAACGATCTTTTCACTTATCTCTGCGACAAAAAAATTCGAAATCTCAAGCGTTATTTCTTTTTCAAACATCTCTTTGTTCCAGGGATTTTTAAATGAGAGTTTTTCTATTTCTAAGACGCTTTCCAAATTATGCTTTGTTAACCTTTGAAACTTTAATTCCATTTAAGATCTCGAAAGATCGGCTGCAACTTGAATTGCTTCAATCATAGAACTGGGGTCTGCTTTCCCCTTGCCGGCGATATCAAAAGCAGTCCCGTGGCCGGGAGAAGTCCTAATAAAAGGAAGCCCGACGGTTATATTTACAATTTTTTCGGGTTCAAGTATTTTCAAAGGAATCATTGCCTGATCGTGGTACATCGTAACCAAAAAATCAAACTTTCCGCTTTTCATTTTAAGCCAGGCGCTGTCCGCGGGAATAGGCCCTTCCACATAAATTTTTTTGTTTTTTAGTTTTTTTATGGCAGGAATTATGAAATCTTCTTCCTCTCTTCCTAAAAGCCCGCCTTCCCCGGCATGTGGATTTAACGCGCATATCCCTATTTTCGGACTTTTGATTTTTAATTTGTTAATAAGGAATTTTCTTACCAGTTGGGTTATGGAAACAATATTTTGTGCCGAAATATTTTTGCAGGCATACTGAAGAGGCATGTGCCTTGTTACCATCGCAGTTCTAAAAGTGTTTGCTACCATAAGCATTGCAAAATCTTTAGTCTGAGTAAAATCTGCCAAGAGCTCGGTATGCCCCGAATATTGTATTCCCGCCAAGTTTAACGCCTCTTTAGATATGGGGGCAGTTACAAGCGCGTCTATTTTCTTTGACTTTAAAAGATCTACCGCCTTTGCAATAAACTTATACGATGCAAGGCCTGTCTTGGATGAAAATTTGCCCAAAACAACCTTTTTTAAATCCGGGCAGGGAACCTCAACAAAATCATAAAAAGTTTTTTTTCCGGGTTTTTTTAATCCTGGCAAAAATAATTTTGAGCCAATAACTACAATCTTGCACACCTTTCTTATTTTGGGGTGCATAAGCGCTTTTAAAGTGATTTCTGGGCCTATTCCGGCTGGATCACCGATGGTAATTCCTACGGTTGGTTTAACCATACAAGATGAGAAAGAATAAATAGGGACACTTCCCATTTATTTATTAATTTTTTAAGAACTTCAAAGAGTTAGCTGGGCAAAGAAATAAATAGGAAGTGTCCCTATTTATTCAATGGGGTTGACCTTGATACTGGCTTTAGCCCTGATTTCCTGCATCCAACTTTCATATTTCTTTTGAGCAGCCTTTTGAAAAAGGTAGTCTTGTATATCATTTTTTAGGTCTTCATAAGCTAGCTTACGGGAAGCTTTCTTTTCCTCTATCTTAATAATGTGGTAACCAAAATCTGTGGAAATAATTCCCGAAATTTTTCCCACTTCGGCTGCGAAAGCTGCTTTTGCAAATTCGGGAACCATATCTTCGTATGAAAAAAATCCCAAATCGCCCCCTACCCCTTTTGTTCCCGGATCTTCAGAATATTTTTTTGCAAGTTCATTAAAATCTGCCCCGTTATCAATTTCTTTCTTTATATCCGATATTTTTTTCAATGCTTCTGCCTTTTCTTTCTGGGTAGCGTTTTTATCAGCCCTGATAAGAATATGACGGGCTCTTACCTTTTCTGCGCCGGCCCTTTTAAAAAGTTTTGCCAGCGAATCAATTTCGTCTTCACTCTTTTTATCAAGCCCCAAATTTTTTCCGTTCATTTTTTTCTGTATCTTTGAATAAAAATCCTTCATTTCCTCATCACTAGGCATTTTTGTCTTGCTTTTTATTTCCTGGTCCATAAGTTTCATAACCATGAGCTGTTCCTCAATTCTTTTTTCAAACTGAGGCACATTGATGTTTCCTTTTTTAAGTTCCGCATTAAAATCCGCTTCCGAGGGAAATCTTTGTTTTATCTGATTTACCCCCTGCTCAACTTCTCTCTTGGCAACTTTAATATTTCTTTTCTTGGCTTCCTGTTTTGCAAGTCGGTCATCAACCATCTGATCCAGCACTCTTTTTTTAAGATCCAGGATTTTTTCCGGTGTCTGTTCGCTTGGAGGAACGCCCCGTTTGAACTGTTCTAAAATGGGCGTAATAATATCATCAAACTCGGAAGACATTATTGCTTCCCCGTTTACCACGGCAAGAGTTTTATCAACAACTTTTGCCGAAACACAATTAGCAAAAATCACAAAAAATGCCGATAAAAAAAAGAAACACGAAATTTTTTTAAACATAAGTTCCCCTTTTATAAATTATTTTGTTTTATCTTGAGCTTTTTTTTCTTTTTTAGTTGAGGGCTTAACTTCGGACTCAATCATTTCAGAAAGGTTTATGGAAGGCCGGATAACAATATCTTTCAGTCTCTCATAATGAATCTGAAGTCCGTATT
>JAPLKN010000021.1 GCA_026388075.1 Elusimicrobiota bacterium | reverse complement strand
GAATGCCGTTGCCTGATATCTGAACTTGGTTTTATCAACAGAGTGTTTATCAAGTTTTAATTCTTTTAAACACTGCTGTTCTATCGGGAGACCGTGGCAATCCCAGCCCGGCACAAAAGGCGAATAAAATCCTGACATGGATTTATATTTAACTAAAATATCCTTTAATATTTTATTAAGAGCTGTCCCAAGGTGAATATGGCCGTTTGCGTAGGGAGGCCCGTCGTGGAGAATAAATTTTTCTTGATCCTTGTTTTTTTCAAGCATTTTGGAATAGATATCGTTGCTTGTCCACTGGTCAAGTATTCCCGGCTCTTTCTGAGGCAGATTTGCTTTCATTGCAAAATCTGTCTTCGGCAGGTTTACTGTTTTAGAAAAGTCTTTTTTTTCGCTCATATATTATTCTTTTATTTAACCCAGCTCTATAAACTTACGTCCAGAGTATCAGGGTTATTGCCTTTCATGTTTATTTAACATTCTTTCCCTTCCCTATATTTGGGACATCTTATAGGGCTGGGTGAATATTTTTGATTTCTTTTGGTTTAAAAACACCTTTTTCTGTGATTATGGCAGTAATATTTTCACTTGGGGTTACGTCAAAACCCGGATGATATGCCCTGGCCCCGATAGGAGCGATGGACTTCCCATGAATATACAACACTTCATCTGAAGACCTTTCCTCAATCACAATCTCATCCCCGCTTGGGGTATTTAAATCTATAGTTGAGATCGGTGCAGCTACATAAAAAGGTATTTTGTGATATTTTGCAAGCACTGACAAAGAATATGTACCGATTTTATTTGCTGTATCGCCGTTTCTGGCTATGCGGTCCGCCCCGACAATTACCGCGCTGATACCGGCCGTTTTCATAAAATATCCGGCCATATTGTCTGTAATCAACACGTACGGTATATTTTCCTGTTTCATTTCCCATGCGGTTAAACGGGATCCCTGCAGATACGGCCTTGTTTCATCAACAAAAACCATTTTTATTTTCCCTTTAGAATAAGCAGAACGTATTACGCCCAAAGCCGTTCCGTAACCGGCGGTAGCAAGAGCTCCCGCGTTGCAGTGAGTAATTACTACAGATTTTTTTTTGAAAAGCTTGGACCCCAATTTACCAATGAGCTTATTTGTACTAATATCTTCGTTATAAATTTTCAGAGCTTCTTTTTTTAATCTTTGGGCTAATTCGTCCGGAGTCTTTGCCTTTTGGCTCAATAAATTTTTCATTTTTTGCAACGACCAGAAAAGATTTACTGCGGTAGGACGTGTCTGAGAAAGGGCTTTTACGGCTTTTTGGATATATTTTTTTAGTTTTTCCGGGCTGCTAAATCTTTTTTCATTTGCAGCCAAAGCTACGCCGAAAGCCGCCGCCACGCCGATCGCGGGAGCGCCTCTTATTACCATTTTTTTAATCGCATCAGCCACTTCTTTGTAACTTTTGCATTTTACATATTGTGCTTTTCGTGGAAGCAGAAGCTGGTTGAGGATATAAAGGGTGTTATTTTTAAAGAAAAGTGTTTTTACGCTTCTCATCGTTGCTTTTAATTTTTGATTTTTAAAATATTTCAAGGAATAGTGTCTAGTATTTCTTCAAGTTGTTCTTCTGACCGGCCGCAAATCTCTATTGTTTTTTCCCTTCCTCTTTCCCCCTTCCTTAAAAGAACCATGGCCTTCTTTACTTCAAAAAATTCAGCAAGAAAATCCCGCAGTTCATCATTAGCTTTTCCTTCAACAGCAGGGGCACAAATCTTTACCCTAAGGATTGAACCGATTCTGGATACCACTTCATTCCTTTTTGAATTAGGAATTACGCGAACTTTGATCATCATAGCTAATTAGATCACCTCTTATTTACCCCGTTAGAAACAGCCTAACGGCTATTTATTTTTAAAATCTTTGCAATGCAACTCCCCCCTTTCTTCTCTTTATATTTTCTTCTTCTTCTGGTTTCACTGTTTCTAACGGGGTGAACTGAGTTCCCTAGCTCTTTTTTCGGCTTTTTTTAAAGCACCGTAAAATATACTTAAGAATCTCTTTTCTTCAAAATAATTTATAGCTGCCGCAGTCGTGCCGCCGGGAGAAGTCACTTTAACACGCAAATCTTTCGGGCTTAATCCGCTTTCTTTTAATAGCTTTCCCGCGCCAAATACTGTCTGCCTTGAAAGAATTTCCGATGCTTTTTTAGAAAGTCCTAAAGATCGCCCGGCTTTCTCAAGTGCTTCGGTTAAATAGAAAACATATGCGGGGCCAGAACCCGAAAGCGCCGTAACTGCATTAATATTTTTTTCGTTAAAAGGTAGGACTTTTCCTACTGTTAGAAATAGCTTTTCGGCAATTTCTAAATGATTGTTTTTTGCCCAGGCTCCTTTGCAAATACCGGTTGCCCCTTCTCCCACCAATGCCGGCATATTCGGCATGCTTCTAACTACCGGGGTGCCCTTTTTTAGATATTTTTCTATGAATTTTGTCGTAACTCCGGCTGCAAGAGAAATAATAAGCTGAGATTTCTTAATAAAAACCGAAATTTCCGTTAACACATCCTTAATTTGCTGAGGTTTTACAGCCAAAAAAATTATATCCGCATTCCGCAATGCTTTTTCGTTCTTTTTCTCAGTACGGATTTCATATTTTTTCTTAAGATAAATAAGCCTTTTGCCTTTTATATCGAACGCTGTCAGGCAATTTCTGGGCACAATGTTTTTCTTTAAAAAACCGCTTATTAAGGCTTCTGCCATATTACCGGCGCCGATGAAAGTAATAAATTTTTTCATATATTATCCAAAAATAGCTGTTCCTATTCTGACCATCGTCGAGCCTTCTTCAACAGCCACCTCAAAATCATCAGACATACCCATTGAAAGCACGTCAAAACTAGGATAAATTCTCACTGAACTGATATTATTAAATATTTCCTTAGCCTTCCTGAAATACGGTCCGGTCATCTGCGGGTCTTTGAAATAAGGGGCCATTGTCATAAGGCCGCGCAGCCGGATATTTTTTAAATCTCCTACTTCCTTTAGAAATAACTGTACTTTGTCCGGGCTGAGACCAAACTTGGTCTCTTCTTCAGAAACTTTTATCTCTAAAAGACAATCCTGAACTTTATTAATTTTTTGAGCTTGTTTATCTATCTCTTTTGCCAGCTCTATACTGTCAAGAGACTGTATCAGGTCAAAAAGCTCGACTGCCTTTTTAGCTTTATTGCTCTGTAAATGTCCTATAAGATGTTTCTTGACACCTGATAACGATATTTCGGAAAATTTTTGCTGGGCTTCTTGTATCCGGCTTTCGCCTATATCTTTTATTCCTAGGGAAATGACCTCTTTAATTCTTGCTATATCTATGGTTTTAGTGGCAATAACAAGCGTTACGGATCTGCTATTTATGCCCTTTTTTCGGCAAATATATTCAATTCTTTGCCTGATATTTTCAATTCTATCCTTTAACATAAAAAATGGTCTGGTATTATAGCAAATTTTAAAGAGAAAAGATAGATTTAGCGTTTAAATTGATTTTAAAGGAGGCTGGTAAGAACTTTTTAAGGTGTTCTTATATGCGGTTTGATAAATTTTCCCAAAGAATTCTTATTTGTTTTTGAATCATTTTTTTGTTTTTTCCGGAATTATCTATAACAAAATCAGCCATTCTTTTCTTTCTATTTAATGGAATTTGAGATCTTAAACGATTATTAATTTCAGTGTTATTCAACTTATTTCTAGCCTTCAACCTTTGCACCTGGCATTTCCTGGGACACCATACAACTATCGTTTTATCCGTTATTTTGTCAAGTTTTGCTTCAAATAAAAGCGGGGCATCTACTATAATTATACTATTATTGCCAGAATCCTTGATTTTTTCAATTCTTTTCGTTATTTGCCGGATAATTTCCGGGTGAGTAATTTTTTCTAATACTCTTCTTTTTGAAGGATTATTAAAAACTAAATGGCCGAGTTTCTTCCTGTTGATTGTTTTGTTTTTTCCGAGCACGTCCGGCCCCAAACATTTAATGATCTTTTTCCAGATTTTTGATTTTGGCTTTACTATATCTCTTGAAATTTTGTCAGAATCAATTATTTTTGCACCCAGCCGGCCAAATATCTTCACTGCGGTTGATTTCCCGCTGGCTATTCCGCCCGTTAGACCTATAATTAGGTAATTTTTTTTGGTTTTCATGCTCTATTTTTAAACACCGTATAAAAGTTTAAATGTTTAGAAAGTTTTGAAAGTTAAAAGCTTTAACTTTTACACCTTTACACTTTCATAACTTTTAAACGCCTTTAGATTTTTGTCATCTCTGCCCAGTTTAATCCCGATTTTATATCAACTACCACGGGGATTTCAAGTTTTACAGCGTTTTCCATTTCTTCTTTTGCTAATGCGGCTGTTTTATTAAGTTCTTTTTCAGGAGTTTCAATCAAAAGGTCGTCGTGAACTTGTACGAGCATTTTCGTTTTATAGTTTTCTTTTTTAAAATGCCGGTTTAAATTTATCATGGCTATTTTAATTATGTCTGCGGACGTCCCCTGAATAGGGGTATTCATTGCAATTCTTTCCGAAAAACCTCTTACCTGGGCATTTTTTGAATTTATGTCGGGAAGATACCTGATTCTTCCGAAAAGAGTGGACACATAACCGCTTACCCTGGTTTCCTGCAATAAATTTCCCATCCATTCTTTTACGCCTTTATATTTTTCAAAATATTTATCAATGTAGTTTTTAGCCTCAGTTGTTGAAATTTTAAGCTGTTGAGAAAGTCCGTAAGGCGAAATTCCGTAAATAATGCCGAAATTGATAGTTTTTGCGATTCTGCGAATCTCGTCAGTAATTTCTTTATCGGTTACACCGAAGATTTCTCTTGCCGTAGCTGAATGTATATCCTCGCCGTTTTTAAAAGCTTTTATGAGGGCAGGATCCTGCGAAATATGCGCAAGGACTCGCAGATCAATCTGCGAATAATCAGCGGAAAGAAGGATGTTGTCTTTTTCGGCAATAAATACGCTTCTTATTTTCTTTCCGTAGTCGCTTCTTATCGGAATATTCTGCAGATTGGGTTCGGTTGAAGAAAGTCTCCCGGTGGCCGTTACCGCTTGATTGAAAGACGTATGAACTCTTGAAGTTTTTTTGTCGGCAAGATTGATCAAGGAATCAATATATGTGGATTCCAGCTTCTGCAGTTCCCTGTGTTCAATTAATTTTGCCGGAAGCTCATGTTTATCGGAAAGTTCGGTCAAAACCTCTTCGTCAGTAGAATATCCCGTTTTTGTTTTTTTCAAAACCGGAAGCTTTAACTTTTCAAAGAGAATTACCGACAATTGTTTAGGGGAATTTATGTTAAATTCTTCGCCGGCAAGGCTGTAAATATTTTTTTCAATTGTCTTCAAGCTCTGCTTAAACTCAGAATCAAGTTTTTTCAAAAGAGGCATGTTGACCTTAATGCCGAAATATTCCATCTCGGCAAGAATATTTACCAAAGGCATCTCAATATCAAAAAAAAGTTTTTCA
>JAPLKN010000020.1 GCA_026388075.1 Elusimicrobiota bacterium | reverse complement strand
CGAATTCGTTGATAAAAGCCATTGAAAAAACAGAAAAAACCAAATGGAATAGAAAAGAGCTTCAGAAAAATGCAGGCAGATTTGACATAAATATATTTATTAAAAAGATTCGGAAGATAATAAATGATGTAATTTATGAATAAAAGCACGATTCTTGTAACTGGGGCAGCTGGTTTCGTCGGCTCACATCTATGTGATTTTCTGGTAGAAAAAGGTTTAGATGTATGTGGAACCTACTGGAAAGGTGACACCTTCGATAATATAGAACACCTTAGAAATAGTGTTAATTTTGTGGAGTGCGATATTACAGATAAACAAAGGATTGAAGAGCTTATTAAAAAAATAAAACCAGAATATATTTTTCACATGGCAGCACAAAGCTATGTTGTGCCGTCCTGGCAGGATCCAGAAGAAACCTTGCTAACAAATTTCATGGGAACCTTCTATCTTCTTGAAGCCATTAGAAAAGCAGGAATAAAGCCAAAAATAATAATAGCTTGCAGTTCATCTGAGTACGGGCTGACAGAAGAGAATGAAATACCTATAAATGAAAAAAAAGAGTTCAGGCCTTCTTCCCCCTATACTGTCAGTAAAATAGGAACAGATATGATTGCTTATCTTTATCAGAAAGCCTATAAAATGAAAATAATCAGAATAAGATTTTTCAACATCATTGGATCAAGAAAAAAACGCGATGCTTGTGCCGATTTTGCGAAGGGAATAGCAGAGATAAAGAAAAATAAAATTGAAAAGCTAAGGATTGGCAATTTAAACGGCATCAGAGACTTCACCGACATAAAGGATGCCATAGAAGCCATGTGGCTGTTGAAGGACAAAGGAGACTTTAATGAAGTTTATAATGTATGTTCCGGTAAAAGGTATATTGTAAAAGAAATTTTAGATAAATTAATTTCATTATCCAAAAAAGAAATCAAGCTTCAGCAAGACCCACAAAAAAATCGTATAATGGACGATCCCATCTTCTTGGGCGACAGCGCAAAAATAAAAAAACTATCCAGAAATATTCAGAATAGCCTTGATACCATCCTCTAATTCGTATTTAGGCTCATAACCAAGCATTTTGCGCGCCTTTGTTATGTCAGCAAGCTGTGTATTTATGTAATTCTTTACAGGCATTTCTATATGTTTGGCCTTTATGTTTTTGCCAAGCACATTATTTAAAATATCTACAAGCTGGTTAAGGCTGGTTGCCTTGCCAGTTCCAACATTGAATATCTCCCCTGCTTTTTTGAGCTTCATCGCCAATAAATGCGCACTTACCACATCCTTGACAAAAACAAAGTCTCGCGTCTGTGACCCATCACCATATATAATAGGTTGTTCGTTTTTCTGCATCGCCCATAAGAATTGTGAAACCATATTTGCAAAAATGCCCTTGGACCTCTCACGGGGGCCATAAACGCTCATATATCTTAAGCCGATAGTAACAGTGCCATACTGCTCGAAAAATACCCTTGCAAGGTCCTCTCCGGCAACCTTCGTGGCAGCATAAAAGTTAGGAGATACTACCTTCATATCCTCCCTCAGCGGCGGCGGATTATTGCCATACATAGAAGATGTGGACGCATATACAACAGCAGCATCATTCTT
>JAPLKN010000019.1 GCA_026388075.1 Elusimicrobiota bacterium | reverse complement strand
TCTTCTATTTTTGACTGATATTTGTCAGCCGTATCCTGAACCGCTTTTTGCGCTTCATTTATTTTATTCTGGAAACTGTTAACAACATCCTTAGCCTTCGCCTGTGCCTCATTGATTTTTGACTGGTATTGTTTTATCACTTGCTGTATTCTTTCATTAGCATCGTTTATTTTAGCATTGTATTCCTGTACAATTTTATCTAGTTTTGTCCTTGCCTGATCAATTAGAGATTGAATTTCACCAACCTTCGCTTCTATTCCGGACTCTAACTCCTTTATTTTTGACTGATATTCTTCTATGGCATCTTCCACAACCTTTTGAGCATCTATAATCTTTTGTCTGAAGCCTTCTATTTCAGAACGAACCTTTGCCTCTAATTCTGCTTTTTTCGCATTAAGCTCGTTCAGTTTTTCCTCAGCCTGGTTCTTTATGTTTTCGGCTTTTTGCCTGTATCCGTCAACCTCCTTCATAATGCCGCCCCATTTTTCCAGCATCTGTTTCTGAAGGTTTTTGACTTGTTCATTAATCTTTGAAATTTTATCGTCAATCTTCTTGCGTTCCGCATCCACTTTCTTTTTCAATTCATCATATTTAACCGTTACCTCTTTTTTAACCTTTTCAAAATAGTTTTTCGCTGCTTTTATTTGTCCCTCTATCCAGGTAACAAGTTTGACATCCGATACCTTTTTCCAGTCTTTTGCGGCATAAGAATCTGCTCCGAAAGACATAAATAAAAAGGAAAAGAAAACAAAAAATATAACGGTTCTTTTGGTCATTACTTCCTCCCTCAACAAAATGCTCAAAAACTTCAGGGCCCGATACCTAAGAATCCTGTTCGCAAATTTTTCAATTTATTGAATTTACTTTTCCAGGCAGAAATAAATAAGCTTATCCCACCGTAAGAAACAAGGACGAAAATAGAGAGTAATAAAGCATATTCAATTAGTGCCTGTGCGTTTTCATCTTTTATAAAAAGAATTATTTTTCGGTGCAGAATATTCATTATCTGAATATCTCCATAGGTATGCTAATCCCTCTAGCCTTGATACTTTCCAGAAAAGCAGGGATAGTTCCTGTTGTTTTAAAATCCCCCGCAATCAAATTTGTTTGTTTGTTTATTCCATTATTTTTAAATTCAAAAATAGGCGCAAGTGTTATAACATCCCCTTCCATGCCTGTTATCTCTGCAATACTCGTTACTTTCCGCGAACCATCTTTTACACGGGATGTTTGAACAATTATATTGATCGCCGAAGCAATCTGCTCCCGTATAACGCGAACAGGCAAATCAAAACCACTCATCAAAACCATTGTTTCAATTCTCTTAATACAATCTCTCGGAGAATTAGAGTGAACTGTTGTTAAAGAACCGTTATGCCCTGTATTCATTGCCTGAAGCATATCTAAAGCTTCGGCGCCCCTGCATTCGCCCACAATAATTCTATCCGGTCTCATTCGCAAAGCATTAATAACCAATTTACGTATTGTTACATCCCCTTTCCCATCTATTCCCGCATCAGCAGCTTCTAATCTGCCTACATTTTCCTGCTTCATTTGAAGTTCGGCGGTATCTTCAATAGTAATTATTCTTTCACTTTTAGGAATAAAAGAAGAAAGAACATTTAAAAGTGTGGTTTTTCCTGATCCGGTTCCGCCGGAAACAACAATATTCTGCCTGTTTTCAACACAGATTTTAAGAAACTCAATCATGTTTTTATTAAGGCTATTGGCTGAGATTAAGCTTTCTCCGGACAATATATTTTTTGAGAATTTTCGGATTGTAATCATTGGGCCTGTTAGGGAAACTGGAGGGATAATTATATTTACCCGGGATCCGTCAGTAAGACGGGCATCAATGTAAGGATTATCTGCGGATATTTTTTTTCCAAGGGGTTTTAGTATTTGTTCAATAATTTTATATATTTCGGCTTCGTTACTAAAATGTTTTTCTGAAAGGAATATCAGGCCGTTTTTTTCAACGTAAACTTTAGAAATACCGTTTACCATTATTTCCGAAATATTTTCATCTTGAATGAATTCTTCCAGCAGGCCAAA
>JAPLKN010000018.1 GCA_026388075.1 Elusimicrobiota bacterium | reverse complement strand
AGTTTATTATTCTTATACGGGCAATACAGAAATTATTGCCAAAACACTTGCTCAAGAATTAAATGCTGATATATTGAAAATTGAAGATGTTGAACGGCCGTCAGTGCTTAAGGCCTATATTTTAGGGACATTTGCCGCGCGTAAGGGAAAATCTTGGCCAATAAAATCAATAAACACTGATTTATCAAAATATAACCGTATTTTTGTCGGAGCTCCGATATGGTGTGGAAAAACATCTCCTGAATTGAATACTTTTATAGATCAAACCGACTTTTCAGGAAAATCCGTTGTAATATTTGTTTCTATGGCCGGAAGTAATCCTGATATGGCAATTAAGGCTTTAGACACAAGAATTTCTGCAAGAGGCGGAAAAATTATATCTTCATTTTCAATAAAAACCGTGATGTCAAAAAAGAATGATATTGAACTGAAATCTAAGGATGCTGCGCAACAGTACAAATAATTTAAGACAAAAATATAAGAACAGGAAAAAAGTCCGCCTCGCCCATTGAAAATGAGCGGGCGAGACATCGCTCGCCTCGATTCGGCGAAGCGGGCCCATTTAAATGGGCGGGGAGAAAAAATGGAAGATAAACCTGAAACTAGAAACGAGCTTACACAAATAATTAATAAACTAAGTGAAATTAAAGAACAAGTTGTCCAAATTAACCAGAAAACTGAGAACAATTATAAATGGCTCGCAAAATTGACGCGTAGAATATTTCCGATAACTATAGCTGTTACCGTAATTGAGATACTAATCCTAATCGGCCTATTTGGGATCACATATTTTATAGTTAAGTTTTTTGTTTTTAGTGATGTGGGAAAATCAATATTAAAATTTGTTTCAAGTTTTGCGAAATAAATTTAGTATTTATTTTTGCATTAATTTACGTCAATACACCTGCTGAGAAACCTCCCTAAAAAAATATTTTCTAAAAGGACTTGACAAAAAAATAGCTTTGTGATATAATCCTACTAATTCTATAGACTTTATAGATAACTTTAAAAGGGAGAAAAATATGACTAAAATTGATTCGAAGTTACATTTAGAAACATTAGCACTGCACGGAGGACAGGAACCGGACCCAACAACGGGGGCAAGAGCAGTACCGATTTATCAAACAACGTCTTACCAGTTCAAAAGTACCGAACACGCGGCAAACCTTTTTGGTTTGAAGGAGTTCGGCAATATCTATACCCGTTTAATGAATCCAACCACTGATGTTTTTGAAAAACGCATTGCATTACTTGACGGAGGTGCCGGGGCGCTTGCCGTGGCAAGCGGCCAGTCAGCAATTACAATTGCACTTCTTAATATTGCCCAATCTGGAGACGAGATCGTTTCTGCCGATAATTTATACGGCGGAACTTACACTTTGTTTCATAATACATTTGCCAAATTTGGGATTAAGGTAAAGTTTGTTAAATCTAACGATTTAATAGCCTTAGAGAAAGCCATCACGTCAAAAACAAAAGCCATTTATGCCGAATCTATAGGCAATCCTAAATTGGATGTCGCAGATCTTGAAGGATTGTCAAAAGTTGCTCATAAAAATGGTATTCCTTTAGTATTGGATAATACCGTGTTGTTGAAGCATTGAAACCTCTAGGAAATATTGCCTATATTATGAAGGCCAGGCTTATATTGCTTAGGGATCTTGGGCCTGCTATTTCACCCTTTAACTCGTTTTTGTTTTTACAAGGACTTGAAACTCTTCATTTAAGACTTCCTAGACATGCCGAAAACGCACTGGCAGTTGCTAAATATCTTGAGAAACATAAGAAAGTTAGCTGGGTTAATTATCCCGGGCTTGACTCAAGCCCTGAAAAAACGCGTGTTAAAAAATATTTGCCAAAAGGAGCGGGCGCAATTATAGGATTCGGCATTAAGGGGGGCATTGAAGCGGGAAAGAAATTCATTAATTCATTGCAGTTGATTTCGCACTTAGCGAATGTCGGAGACGCAAAGACGCTTGCTATACACCCGGCGACTACAACACACCAACAGCTGAGCAGCGAGGAACAGCTTGCGACCGGTGTTACGCCGGATTTTATTAGATTATCAATAGGGCTGGAACATATTGATGATATTATTGCAGATATTGAACAAGCCCTAGCAAAAGCAGATTGAGGCTGAGGTTAAGGTTGAGCAAAAAGCCTTTCTTAGCCTAAACCTTAACCTGTCTTTAACTGGAGGTATTATGTCAAAAATTTACGAAGATATAACTCAAACAATTGGAAATACGCCCCTTATAAAACTTAACAGTATAAATGAAGGTCTTAAGGCAATTATTCTTGTTAAAGCCGAAACTTTTAATCCTTTATCAAGCATTAAAGACCGTATAGGCCTTGCAATGATAGTTGATGCCGAAAAAAAAGGTTTATTGAAACCGGGTTCCACAATAATAGAACCTACTAGCGGAAATACCGGTATAGCATTAGCATTTGTTGCAGCGGCAAAGAAATATAAATTGATCCTAACCATGCCTGATACTATGAGTCTTGAAAGAAGGAAACTTCTGAAAATATTGGGTGCTGAAGTAGTATTAACCGACGGTGCAAAAGGCATGCGCGGCGCTATTGAAAAAGCTGAAGAACTAAACAAAAACATCCCAGGGAGCTTCATGCCACAGCAATTCAATAATCCGGCAAACACTGAGATTCACTACAGGACCACAGGGCCCGAGATATGGAAAGATTCCAACGGTAAAATAGACATATTCATTTCAGCCGTAGGTACTGGAGGGTCACTAACAGGCATAGGAAAGTATTTGAAAGAAAAAAATCCGAAAATAAAAATTATTGCCGTTGAGCCAAAGGATTCTCCCGTAATTTCAGGTGGAAAGCCCGGACCCCACAAAATACAGGGTATTGGTGCCGGTTTTATACCAGATATATTGGACAAAAAACTGATAGACGAAATTATTCTTGCGGCTCACGAAAAGGCGGGCGAAATTTCAAGACGACTGGCAAAGGAAGAAGGCTTATTAGTTGGAATATCCTCAGGTGCTAACGTTTGGGCGGCTTTGGAAGTGGCAAAACGCCCTGAGAACGCAGGCAAAACTATCGTTACTATACTGTGCGACACCGGCGAGCGTTATCTTTCCACATGGTTGTTTGAAGATTCTAAATAAGGAAGGGATTTTAAATGAAAATAACTTATAAAGGTGATTACGCTTTAAAAATAATTTTAGATTTGGCTCTGTTATACAATCAGGGAAAAACTTCAATAAAAGAAATATCAAAACGCCAGGACATACCGAGGAAATTCCTTGAACAAATCGTTACAATTCTTAAAAGTGCCGGCTATCTGAAAACCGAAAGAGGTTCTGGCGGCGGAATTTCGTTATCAAAAGATCCGGCAAAAATTACTTTGGGAGAAATAATACGACTTATTGAAGGACCGACTTCGCCGATAACTTGTGTAAGTAGATCTAAATACACAAAGTGCGATTTTGAAGCAAAATGCGCTTTGAGAACTGTATTTGAAAAAATCCGTGACCGGACTAGTGAAATTATAGATAAAACAACATTTAAAGATATGGTAGATAAAACTAAAAGCCTTCAAAAAAATATTCATCCCGATTATGTAATTTAAGACAACCTGACATAGCAAAATCCCTCCAAAAAAGATAAAATTATTTTACCTAAATCACGTCTAGCTATATTTTCAAAAATAATATAAAATAAATGAATGAATAAATTAATAATCCCTTTTATTTTAATTCTAAATTTCATTTGTTTTGCAGGTGCAAATGAAAAGAGTCAAGAATTAAAAACCGTTGATTATGTAGATTTAAACCGTATAACCGGCACATGGTATGAAATCGCTAGAATTTCAAATTTTTTAGAAAAAAATCTTGTTGCTGTGACAGCTACATACACACTGTTTCCAAATGGCGACATGGAACTGTTGAATAGCGGACGGAAACTCGCTTTGGACGGAGAAATAAGGATAAAAAAAGGAAAAGCATGGGTAATAGACAAAAAAACCAACGCTAAGCTTAGAGCCAGTTTTATTTAGCCTTTTTCTTGCGTTTATTGCGTTATTGAAATAGGAAAAAATTACGAGTATGCTGCTATAGGTAATCCCAGACGCAGTTCTTTATGGATACTTAGCAGAAAATCAAAAATGGATGAGAAATTATATAATAGTATTTTAAAACGTTTAGCAATGCAAGGTTACAATTTATCAAAATTAGAAAAAATACCTCAAAAATAACTGATGTAATTATTAAAATATATTTTAGAATTGTTCTGATATCGCTGCAGCATTTAAGACATCCTATAAAGATCAGGATGTCTTGATTATCAGCCCAAGGCTGATCCGACTGGGGCGGACACAGATTAGACAATGATTACACGGATGAAACAAATTCATGAACTGACTGGAAAAATAATAGGTTGCTGTTTTAAGGTTCATAAGGAATTGGGCCCCGGATTTAACAAATAAAAAGGTTAGTATGTTAATCTGTGTAATCGTAGTTAAGAATCTGTGTAATCAGGTATAATGAACATTATACCAGGAGACAAATATGAAAAAAATATCATTAATTTCAACTTATTGTTTAATTTCTTTATTTTTATTAAATTTAATTGCGATAAAAAATATTTCTGCGGCTGAAGGTTCATCAGCGAAAAATTCTGGCGGATCTAATATTAATGATGAAATATATGTGGAAATTCTCTCAAAAATGATATATTATGACCATTTCTATCGAAAAAAATATAAACTAGAAAATACTAATCCAAAAACAAACGCCACATCGGAGGGGGTGGCAAACGCTTACAAATATGCTAATGCTTTAAAAAAGGAGCGTAAAACGCTTTTAAATAAGTATGGATTAAGCGAAAGAGATTTTGAAAATTATAGCGACAAAATTAATCAGAATTCCTCAATGCCAGAGGGTTCAAAACGGCAAAAAAAGTTATTGGAACGCGCCGCCCAAAAATCAAGAACGTTAGATAAATAGTGTTCAAAAAAGGAGTAAGGATTAAGTATTAAGGCATAAGAAGTAGGTTTAAAGGTTTTTCAAATCTTAATCCTTATCACTTACCACTTATCACTGTTTTTAAAAGGAGGGAAAATGAAAAAAATACTCGGATTATTTTTATTAATGTTTTTTGTTTCGGGTTGTGTAACAATGCAAAAATATGACAAGGTTGTTGATGAAGCAAATGATTATGAAGATAAGCTGATAACACTCACCGCACAGTATGATGACTTGAATAAACAAAAAACTGATTTA